>JALOQW010000384.1 GCA_025459275.1 Pirellula sp. | reverse complement strand
CGGCATCAAGAATCCGTTCCGGAATCGATTCCTGTGTAGCATAAACAATACGGAATCCCGGAGCGGCATCAGCGATCGCATTTAAATGATGCGGCTCCGTCGGATAACAGACCACCAAGTTCTTCATTACGCCAGGTCGCGATCCTCAAACAGCAACAGTCCAAGCAGAGTTGCCAGTATAAAGTACAGCGCAGTGTATACAAGGACACTTGCTAGTACCGTCCAAGGGACGCCAACATCCGAATCGATTGCGGCTTCCATCGAGAACAGGTTCAAGTTGGGAACCAATGTCGATATCAACTGCGAAAAGAACTCGACCAGAGGCAATCCCCCTTCGGCCGATGCAACGATGGTGGGGGTCAGGTGCCCGAGCAGGTAGATGGCAAAGCAAATCGTAAAGTTCGCAACCAAGGGCAATCGAGTCCCCAGGGCGACAGCGATGGCCCCGAGAACGACCGATTGGAAAAACGCCATCGCCAATCCTGGGATTGTTTGCATCATTTCGAAATGGCATTGCTGCCATAAAGGCTGCTCCAAAGACGATTCACGAGCGTCATATATTGGCTTGTAGGCTACCCACAACAGTTCCCAACTGCCAAGCACCAAGAACATGAACATCACGATCCAGAAGATACCGAGCATCTTTCCGATGATGAAAGATCGCCGATGGATTGGTTTACTGAGAAGGGTCAAGGCGGTCCGCCCCTCGATCTCCTCATTGACCGACGTGCTCGCGGACCAAACCGCTTGGAATGTTGCGGCGATCAGAATCAGCGTGATACCACAGTCTTTGAGAAGCTTGATGTCTTCACCAAACGTATGGAATGGGAGGAAGACAAAGAGCAAGATGGCGATGGCTACGATCAGCATCAAGATAACGGGCAGCGGTTGCGAAAGTTCACTCTTGGCTGCGGACAACGCAATCGCCGATGTCTTCGGAGAAATCGCCTGCATCAGCAAAAACATCAAGCCGAACAGGGCGACGAATACGGCCACCAGCACGATCGTTGTCGCCTCACGGACCGGTGGCACGCTCGCCAATCGTACAGTGAGCGTCGCATCGCCAAACTCCTGGTTCTGGACATAGACGTTTGAGCCGGGGGCCAATGGAAAGGGGGATTTGGCTGCCCCGAGTCGGCGATTCCAACGAAACTCGACGTCGCGATCCACACGGTAGCCAGGAACGCGAAACTCAGCCACGCTCGGGGCATCCCCAATGAGAAGGTTCTTGGTGGCATTCAGTTCAATCGTATCCAGAGTTTGGGGATCGAATTGAATATCAAGCTTGGTAAAGGGTGCGTCCTCTTCTGAAACGGCTCCAGGAATCGTAAACGATTGCGAGGTCGTTCCGGACGTAAACAGCTGTGGAATGCTGGCAAGGGCCTTCATTGGATTGTCAACCAGTGGCGTACACATCCAACCGACAACCATCACAATCAGCAACGTAGACAACAGGTACAGGCCAATCCCTTCCAATAAAAGGGACCTCGCCTCCATCAGAAACCGGGTCGACGAGCAATACAGAACTGCCCAGGTACAAATCGAGAAAAAGATCAACCCGCCCATTCCGAGCAACGTTAGTTCGTCCATGGGGACGGTCGCCATGGTCGCCTTGAAAACGCCATAGACAAACCACACGTAAACCGCCGTCAATCCGATCGCAGATAATCCGGCCACAACGTGGGCAGCACCACTTTTCCGAAGCCCGTCAAAAACTCCGGGAATCTTGGACAAGAGGTAACAAATCCCAAGGAAACCAGCCAAAAAGAGAAGCCCGAGCGTTACACCTAACCCCACAAACCACATCGGAGTTAGCCATCGAGACATCCAGAAATCGGCGGCCGCGAATAGAATAGGTGGGGCTTCAAAGGTCATCGTAACAAAGGATTTACGTAGAGGAACGAGAAGATTGTCGCGACGGAGTTAGGGGGTGTACGCAGCCAGGCCCCCCCTGGTTCGAACGGATCTCTCCGCGGGACTCGCCCAAAAGATTGCGTTTCGGATACACTGGTGCAAAGAACCTTCCTCCAAAACTTCCGGTCATCACGATCACGAGTAGGACTATGGACGCGACTGCGGTGAATGTTTGGCTTCTTGCCCAGCAGAATCTACCAAATCTTAACCTTCAAACTCTTCTACTGACGGCAGGGATGATTGTTGCCGCCGTCGCAGGGCTCGTCTGCTTGATCGTCCTGTGGAATTTCGGAAGTCTATGGCTCCAGGCTCAAATGAGCGGTGCGGACGTCTCGATGGGTAGCCTGATCGGCATGTATTTTCGTCAGGTTCGCTCTTCTGTCATCGTGAACGCCAAGATCATGGCCGCCCAAGCCGGACTCGACATCGATCGACGAAACGGAATCAGTACCCAAAGGCTGGAAGCCCACTACCTGGCCGAGGGTAACGTGATGAATGTCCTCAACGCCATTATCGCAGCCCACCGGGCCGGCATCGATCTGGACTTCGACCGGGCCGCCGCCATCGACTTGGCCGGTCGCGATGTTCTCGACGCAGTTCGAACCTCCGTCCATCCTCGCGTTATCGATTGCCCCGATCCGAGATACAGCCCAACTGGATTCCTCTCCGCGATCGCTAAAGACGGAATTGAACTGAAGGTGAAAGCTCGTGTTACCGTACGAACCAATCTCGAGCAATTGATCGGCGGGGCAACCGAGGAAACGGTCATCGCTCGAGTGGGGGAAAGCATCATCAGCTCGATCGGATCCTCCGAAACGCACTTGGCTGTTCTTGAAAACCCCAACCTGATCGCGAGAACCGTTCTCAAGCGAGGCCTCGATAACCAAACCGCCTTTACGATTGTTTCGATCGACATCGCGCACATCGAAGTTGGTCAGAATATCGGTGCCCGCCTCAGAGCCGACCAGGCCGAAGCGGACGTTCGAATGGCTCGAGCCCAAGCCGAACAGAGACGGGCCGATGCGATTGCTCAAGAACAAGTGATGAAGGCAAAGGTCGCTGAAAACCGAGCCAATTTGGTTTTGGCTGAATCCGAAGTTCCCAAGGCTATGGCCAAAGCGTTCCTTGAAGGTCACTTCCAAGGGGCATAACGCACCTGACTTGCATCGACAGTTGCATCGACGGTTGCACGACCCATTTCCTAATGGCCCGACGCCCGGTCCATCGGCCGTTCCCACGTATATATCTCAACCCATCTTAGTGAGGCCCCACCATGCGCACTCTGCTGCTTGCCGCTCCGTTTGCAATCCTTCTGTCGAATCTTGCTTGGTCCGATTCCTGGCCCCAATGGCGCGGCCCAAACAACGATGGTGTATCGGACGACAAGAACCTACCCGTCGAATGGAGCCCGACCAAAAACGTTCAATGGCGGTGCGAACTCCCCGGACAAGCAGGAGCGACTCCGGTCATCTGGGATGACCGAATCTTCCTGACTAGTTCGGACGGCGATGACTTGGTCCTGATCTGTGTTCAACGCAATGATGGAAAGAAGTTATGGCAGCGTAAGGTAGGATCGGGCAATCAAGACGCTCGGGCCGGTGAAGGGAATTCTGCCTCTCCCTCCCCATCCACCGATGGCGAGCACGTCTGGTGTTTCTTCGGTACCGGCATTTTGGGTTGCTATACCATCGATGGGCAGGAGGTATGGAAGCGAGATGTGAATGACTCGTTCGGGAAACTCGATATCCAGTTCGGGATGACCAGTACGCCGGTGCTCGATGGAGATCACCTATACCTGCAATTGATTCACGGTCCAATGCGATTTGATGACCAGACCAGAACCGGTAAAGTCATCAAACTCGACAAGAAAACAGGAAAAACCGTTTGGGAGATCGACCGCATTACCGACGCTGCCTTCGAGTGCAAACACTCCTATGCCTCGCCTTTCGTTTATCGAGACGACCAACGCAGCTTCCTCGTTGTTCACGGCGCCGATTGCATCACTGGGCATGACCTTCAGAGCGGCAAGGAACTTTGGCGATTCGGACAGCTCAACGGTCCCACAAAGATCAACCCAAAAGACAACGACCCCACCTTCCGTTTCGTCGCTTCGCCACTGGTCGTTCCGGGCATGATCATTGTCCCGACCGCCAAAGAAGGACCCGTTGTGGCTCTGAAAGTTAACGATGACCTGCGAGGAGACTGTTCGAGCCAACAAAGCGTGATTGCATGGACCTCTCCCAGAACCCCAGACGTTTCTATCCCGATTTTGGTCGATGGACTGATCTACATGCTGCACAAGGATGGCCGGCTGCAGTGTGTCGATTCAAAGACAGGCAAAGAGATCTACTTTTCCAGAACCTACACTGGTCAGCATCGCAGCAGCCCCATCTATGCCGACGGTCACATTTACTTTCAGTCCAATGACGGGCATTGCACGGTCGTCAAGCCCGGACCCAAACTGGAGATCGTCGCCACAAACGCCATGGATGAACCTATCACTGCCTCTGCAGTGACGACAGATGACGTACTCTACATTCGCTCGTACAAAGCACTGTACGCAATCAAGAAACCGTAGCCTATTGGGCGAACGTGTTACCTAGCGTGAGTTACGGATGGTGCATTCGCGACTCGCTAACGATCGGTCGGCTTCAATCAACGTTTAATGTTCGCCATTGTCCCGCTTCGAGGAGAGGGCTACGGGTGGACACCACCGCGGTTCATTGCGCAGAAGTTGTCTCCCCAGGGGTAACGACTTGTTCGAAAGACGCACAGACTGATCGGGGACTCGGAATTCCAAATCGGCCGCGTTATCATGAAATCCATGAATCACACAGAACACCCACTACTACCCCTCCAAACAGGCCGCGCTCCTCACGGGATCGCCGCC
>JALOQW010000383.1 GCA_025459275.1 Pirellula sp. | reverse complement strand
CTGCCCTGTCAGCGGATGCTTCACGGCTCCCTTATTGCGAACGAGGATCACTTCTTCGCCACCGGAGATGGGAGGGGAAAGCCCGACCCCTTTGGTTCCAACACGTGCAAAGAATGCCGCCAGAGAATAAAAATCCTTTTGGCCGTAGATCTCAAAGGGATGTTGGTGGCACTTGGCGCATTCCAATCGCACACCCATGAACAATTGACTCGCCATGGTAACGATTTCGTCCGGTTCTCGACGGTCTCGGAACAACGTTACCGCCCCGTTCTTCCAGGTGCTGCCTCGGGCTGTAAGCAAACCTCGCACAAACTGATCATAAGGCAGATTCTTGCGATAAGCGTCTCGTATCCAGCCATCTAGACTGATCACCGCCTTGATTCCGACACGATAGGGATTGGGCCTTAACAAGTCCGCCCACTTGTTCGCCCAACAGTCGGCGTACTCGGGCATCTCTAAAAGCCGATCGACCCAAGCCTCGCGCTTGTTGGGGTCAGTGCTTTGAAGAAAGGTACGGGCTTCGTCCACGGTTGGGAGTCGGCCGAGGACATCGAGTGTTGTGCGACGAAGGAATTGCGCATCCGAGGCAGGGGCGCTGGGGACGATCCGGAGCTGTTCCAAGCGTGCATAGACGGCATCGTCGATGAAGTTACGACGAGGGAGTTCGGCGTACGTTTGAGAGGATACAGGCTCTGGTCGAGGGATCGCGGAACTCCACGTCGCAATGTTCCCCATGAAGCGGGCCATGATCGTGGCCTCGCCCGGCAACTCGCCAGCGCGAACGCGACCCGATTCCGAGATGTGAAGTATGGCTGGCTCATTCGACTGGTACGCACTGACGCTCGTCACGTCCCGAGTCGTCCCGTCCGAGTAATGTGCGGTGACGATGAGTTGGATCTGCTCGCTGGGAGCTAACGATCGCGGTTCGGGAGCGATCGAGACCCGTGTCAGGACCGGATCGGCCGCCGTCGTTCGCGGAAAGCCCGATTGGATCCAACGCTGCAGCAGCGCGTAGTCCGCGCTATCACGAGCGAATCGAATGCCTCCGCCATGCGGCAATTCTCCAGTCGCCTTTTGTAGGAGCAAGCTGTCATTGGGTGCGGCGGGAGAAACCCGGCGCCCGCGAGCATCGGTCACGATGGATCGAAAGTCCATGTCGGCATCGAACCCCAACAGAGACAGAGCGAATCCGTTTTGGCCTCGGGATTTGCCATGACATGGCCCCGAATTGCAACCTCGCGCCGTCAAGATCGGCTGGACATCCAGTTCGAACTTGATCGACTCCAGATCCATCGGGGATCGTTCGGTGGACGCTCGTTCGGGTGACGAAATTTCCGCAGGCTGAGGATCGGCCGCAACAAGGGGCAATCCGAACCATGCCAACACGCACCACATTCCAAACATCCAGACCAAACCGTCCCCCCAACATCGAAACCGACGGCGCATCCCATCCGACGGGTGGAAGCAATGTCTGGGATGATCGCGAAATACGGCCATGGAGGGGAGGGGGGAAAACGACCGGAGGTGGGGACATCACTAGGACGTTCGGTACCAAGATAGTCTACCACAAGTCGCTAACGCAACCAGCAAATCTAATTGCAACCGTCCACGAACCCGAGCCAACCGTTTTGGTACGGATGCAGGTCGAGATGGTGGATTTTCTGGGCGAACCAACCTTTTCCAGCTGGTTGGAGGATCGGCTCCTCCTGCAGCGGGCGTTCGATAAATCCCTTCCGATCCATCCGTTCGATCACCATGGCTCGCAATTGCCTGCCATATCCCCCACGATTGTCCTGGACAGGGCGTAGCAATTGGCCTTGGTGAACCACGATTCTCCCCCCGGGTCTGACATCTTTCTTGGAGTAGGTTCGCACGCAGGGGAGCCAATGAGGTCGATACGGACCGATCGGCGAATCGGACCAGAAGGCCCTCAGCCAATACGAATGCCACGCCGCCAGCATCCAGTACTTGCCCTTCCATGGCACGATGGTGGCATCCATCAATCTCCCTCTCGCCAACGTCGTACACGGTTCCCATTGCATCGGAAAATGAGTGGCACGATAGGCCACGACCTGCCGTGCGGATTTGG
This sequence comes from Pirellula sp., assembly GCA_025459275.1. GTDB lineage: Bacteria > Planctomycetota > Planctomycetia > Pirellulales > Pirellulaceae > JBKCUI01. Next base: position 7,830 of record JALOQW010000383.1, on the reverse strand, counting down.
ACTCTGGGACCATGAAGATGTCATCGCCGTGCGCGAAGACAAAGGGATAGGAAAGATGATACGGCTCACGAAGACAAACGCCCAAGAGGTCCCAGCGGTCCAGATCACGACTTGATGCCACGGCGATGACGGCATTGGAGTTTCGTACCAACATTTCAAAGAAAACAAACCACGCGCCATCGCGTTGGATGGCAAACGGGTCTGCTGCCGCGTAACCGCCGAGGTTGGTGAGCCTGGCTCGGTCAAAGAGAGGCTGCGTCCTTAATCCTTGCTGCAAATTTTCCAAGGAATCAGCGACGGTGCAGCCGAGGGACCACGCGCTTTCTACTTTAACACTACTCGATATCGTGCTGTTCTGGACCGCGTTGTTCAGGCTCGTGTCATCCATAACCGTGTCAGCCATCAACATCTCTGGATGACATGTTCCGCGAATCGTTCCATCTCTTCCAATTGGGGACTGCACTGCAAGAGCAATAGATCGACTCCTGCTTCGGAGAACGCTCCAACTTGATCCGCGACCTGTTGAGGTGTTCCGACCAGTCCTGACCGAAGTCCGCGATTGCTGACCGAGTAGTCTTCGAGACTGACTTGTTGCTCGAGCTGCGTTCCTGCGAGCCACTGCTGGTAGTTCTTGTATCCCGACGCCGATTGTTGGACATCGGTAATTCGCGCGACCTCATGCTTCGCTTCTTGTTCGCTGTTGCGCACGACGGTGTAACCTGCGACGCCATAAATCATGGGTTGCAGGCCGAGCTTTTCGCGTCGACGGCGCATATCCGCGATCTTTTCGGCTACACGACTCGGTGGATCACCGTGCATGACATAGGCGTCGCACTTGCGAGCAATCAGATCCTTGGCCGCCTCGGATTCTCCTCCTGCGTAAATGGTTGGTCTTGGTTGGGATAATGGTTTCGGTTGCATCAAGGAGTGCTTGATCTGATAAAACTCTCCCTGATAGTCTTCGCCGTCCCGAGACCAAAGAAGGTTCACAACATCAAGCCATTCCGAGGTTCGGTCGTAACGTCGATCATGCTGTTCAAAGTGGACCCCATACTTTTCCGCTTCATCGCGCCACCAACTCGATACGACGTTCAGCGACAATCGACCACCTCCACCGATATGGTCGATGTTCGCCGCTTGTTTGGCCAAGAGAGCAGGATTGTGGAACGTGGGACGGACCGCAACCATGAACTCCAATCGCTCGGTTACCGCCGTCAGGGCAGCAGCCGTAGACCATGCGTCGAGCGATGGTGCGTCTTCCCCTTTGATATCGTTCAAATTCAATTCAGCGATCAATGACAAATCGAATCCGATCTGTTCGCTTCGCTGCGTCAGTTTCTTGACGTAGTCCCATGAGGCTTGCATCCCTTCATCTTCAACGTTGCGCAGCCATCCTCCGAAAATGGGCATCCAGTATCCGAATCGCATGAAGGGTCACCCGGCTCGTTGTTGGAGATAATCGACGAGTCGCGAGAATGGTTCCAAACCAACCACATTCGGCGCATCGGCGACAAAATTGGAAAGGGCGTTGATGTCATAGTAGACCAGACGACCGTCGCGATCATCGATCATGTACTCGATCCCACCGACATCGATCTGAGCGGTTTGCATGATCCGTTCACAAGCGTCGACCACTTCGGCTGGCGGACGATAGCCTTCGACCTTGAGTCCGGTCTTGGGGGCATCGATCGGGCAAGCAGAGCGTTGCAGCTCGACACCATCGCTGCGTTGACAAATATCCGCAGGACAGAGATTGAAGGTCTCGCCGGTCACAAAAACCTTGATCGCATACAAGAACTTGCCTCCGAGCAACTCGACGCGAACGATATGCCCTCCGCGGGCTGGAACGTATTCTTGGAAAAGGGCCGTGTGGTCGACGCCAAAGTCGAGTCTTCCTTCTTCTGCTGCGCGAAGAAGGTCATCCCGTTGATCAAATCGAATGATTCCAGCGCCGCTGCCACCAATATTGGCTTTGAAGACGACCGGAAACCGCAAGCCCTCTGAGGCTGCTGCGGCTTGCGAAGCATGATTCAACGTGCGCGATGCAGGATAGTGCAGTTGCAACTGCTCGAGCAGCGTCAGCTGCCGAGCTTTGCTCGTTTCGATCGAGAATGCCTCTAGTCCGTTGACGACGGGGACTTGCAATCGGTTGAGGTGAGCTAGCCATCCGAGCGTGTAAAACGTCCCTTGAATCCCTCCGCGAAGATAGGCGGACGGACTCATGCGATTGAACACGAGCGAGTAAGGGGACTCCCGTTCCGAGGGATCGTACCAGTGAGCGCGTGGGTCCAAGCGAACGTAAGGGATCGATCGGCGTTCGAGCTCCGCAAACAGTGGCAAGAACCAGTGGGGATGCTCGTGATAGATTGCGAAAGGTTTGGAAACCACAGTTATTAAATCGGTAAAGGGTATTAATCCACGGCCTCCGCGGCTCCCGTAGCCACCGGCACCAGCCGGTAGAGCTCTGTAGCTACCGGCACCAGCCGGTAGATCGCGAAGCCACCGGCACCAGCCGGTGGATCATACGAATCGCCGACATGGTATCCGTCGCTTCATCCACGGCCTCGGCGGCCGTGGCTACGGGAATCATCCACGGCCTCGGCGGCCGTGGCTACGGGGCGGTGGCCATGGCTACGGGTGATCAGGATACCGCCGGTTCTATTTCCGCAATAGGGACTGGCGTCAGCAAAGCGACGACGGAACATACAAGAGAAGCAAACGCGGAAACGTAAAACACCGCATCATAAGACCCGGTTCTCGCCTCCATCGATGCAACAAACACCGGGCCGAGCGCCGAGGCGAAAACGGTTGGTATCTGGGCCACCGCTTGGATCTTGCCCAGGTGAGTCGAACCAAACGCATGCCGCCAGACGGAGAAGTAAACCACCGTCAAGATGCCACCCGCAGCCCCGAACAGGATCGCATACAGAACGACTTGCCAGAGTTGACTCAACCAAGGAACCATCGCCATGGAGATCGATAGGACTCCCATCCCTAACGATAAACCGCCGGCGAATCCGATCCGTTTCAAGTACTGACCGGTCGCTACATTGAAGACGAGTCCACTCAGCAGCCCAATGACCAAGAAGGCTTGAAAGACTCCCTCTCCGAATCCGCGCTCCTCGAGCACGTACTGGCTGAAGAGAGAGACTCCGGAACTGACGAATCCGAAAAACGAAATCGAAAAGGTGAAGATCCAGAAGCAAGGGGTCTGCAAGGCCTTGCCCCAATCACCCGCGTTCGTCCTCGACGTAGTGGAAGTTGTCAAACGTCCTTGCGAGCAGGGAGCTTTCACAAGATTCTCGACGCCTGTCCGTGTCGTTGAAGCGTATTGCTGTATCGATTGTCTCCGAAGAGTGATCAGCCAGATGGCCAGGGCAACGAGTGCGATCGATTGGCAACCCCAAGCAACTCGCCAGCCCATCGAAGAAACCATCGCTGCGAGGAGCCCGGTGGCAATCGCCATTCCAAGGCTCATCACAAGTGAGAAGCCGCCCATGGCGTTGCCGATCCGATCTCGGCCGTAGAACTTTCCAACCAGCGACAGGCTGACGATGGAAAGCATGCTTTGCCCAAATCCTCGAGTCAGAATCATCGCCATGGCAAAGGCGAGGATCGATCTACTTAGACTCATGCCTAAGACACTCAAGGCCAAACATGCCACCACACCGAGAGCCACTCGCACCACTCCCAATCGATCGATCAGCCAACCGGCAGGGAGGCAAAAGAGGGCACCTAACATCGTGGCCCAGAAGTTCAGGGTTGCGTAGGAGACCGTATCAAAGTGTAGATCGTCGATGACGCGTTTGGTGATCAGGCCCAGTCCATGCGTGCGGCCGGGAAGGGTGGCAGTCATCAGGAGGGCCCCAAGAAGTATCACCCACAGCGTGGAATCGCGAGGAGGAATGGGTGTCCGGCTCAACTCTTGTTGCGTGTTTGGTGCCAAGGATCAACCGTCGTTGTCGGTGACAACTTCGCCACCGCCGCGAGTCGACAGAGCCCGCCACGTCGATAGTTCGATCTGATTGGCTGTGAAATTGACCGAGCCATCGGCCTTGAGGGTCATCACCCCGCCCGTGTGTCGACTGCGAGCAGTCCGCCAGCCGAAGGGGGTGAACACAATCTCTGGGCCGCCACTTAATCGCACGCCCAGGCAATCAACGCGTTCCGAGTTTGGGCCGAAGTAATGGTTGTACAGTGCACAGCGGTATTCGCCATTGACCCATGCGAATCCTTTGGGATCGGTATAGTTCCAAAAGAAAGGAGATTGGCACGCGGCCTCTGTCAACGGTGCAGCGAACGTGAATGCATAGGCATTCAGAGCGTCTCGTTTGGTGTTTCCGGTTGCGCCCAGCACGCTTTCTGAAGCCGCGATCGTATTGGAGGTCCCATCGGTGATATTGCGGATCTTAGAACTCGAATTCACATAGAAGATCCCATCGGTCTGCAGGGGGGAGCCCCCGTTGAGCCCGGTTCCTGTGCACACCGCATAGTTGGTCGGGCCGAACGAGGGATGCAAGCGACGCGATTCGTCGCTCGGACACAAGAAAGTCGGCACGATGGTTTGCGAACCACGAATGTTTTCCGGCGTGATCGCGAAGGTTGCATTGTACAAGGGCTTAGAAAGATCAAGAATATTGTAAGCCAGCGTGTTCTCCATGTAGGGAGAAAGCATCGCAAGTGCCGACCATCGATAGAAGGTCCATGGAGTATTGGGGGCGTCGACGTACTCCATGGCAACACTGCCAGCAGGAAACCGCCGAAGTGCGGCTTCGTGATTGTGCATAGCCAGTCCGATCTGCCGAAGGTTGTTGCTGCAAGACATCCGACGAGCCGCTTCCCGGGCTGCCTGCACTGCAGGCAGCAGCAGCCCGATCAAGATGCCGATGACCGCGATGACGACGAGCAGTTCAACCAATGTAAAAGCAGAAGAACGGGAGCGACACGATGGACCGCAGGCAGGGATGTTACCCTTGATTGATCTATAGATAAATGTGCACCCCACGCATTGCTTCATTTTAAACCCTACACATTCGGCTTCGATCCTTGCCTCACGTTGCGCCGCCGCCAAACGAGGCCTGCGGCACCAAGCACGGAGGACAACGTGAACAAGGAGGATGGTTCCGGTACTGCTGAAAAATTCAGCACGGCTCCGTAGGGTGTTGTTTGAGTTCGGCCAACTTTCAAACTGCCGTCGGGGTTGAACAAGAATAGCCCACCATTGTCTCTATCGTTGAATCGCCCAAGAGCACCTACGATCAAATTGTCGCCATCGAAAGCAACGCCTGACGGGTTAGGACTTTGCGTGCCAGTATAGTCTGAAGGTGGCGGCAACAGGCTATCGAAGTTAATCGATCCGTCCGCAACGCCCTCTGAAGTGAAAATCGACACCGCCGTGCCAGGAGTCGTCGGCAAATCTATATTCACAGAACCGATGTAAACGGATCCATCATCCTTGATTGCGATCAGTCCATTAGCCGTCGGCGTGTCCTGATTGAAAGGAAGAAACGTACCTTGCGCAAAATCATTCTGGCTTGGTGTGTACTCCCACGTACCGTAGATTCCCAATGCAGTGGAAACGAGCAAGCTGCCCGATGAAGTAATCGCCAAACCGGTGGGGAAAGTTGGAGCAAAAGGCGAAATCTCTGGCGTGAGATATGTCGTTGATTGGGTAAAGTCTGCGTTGAATTTCGTAATTGAGCCGTCTCCCGTATTCGCGATGTATACGTTTCCAAATCGATCGACGGCAACTCCAGAAGGCAATGAGCCCGTCGAATGCTCCCCAATAACTGTGCCTGATGTATCGATTTCGTATACTCTGTTTCTCGCCCTGTCTGTAGCAATCACGGCATTAGTGACCGGGTTGTAAGCAAGTCCCGCAAGCGCAACCGCATCGCCTCCCGCCCAAGAGTTCTTGATATCCGAAAAAGTGGAGATCGAGTTTTGTCCAGTATCCCATCTGTCTATTCGACCTGAAAAAGTTCCGGCCGCCAATACAATTCCAGCGAACGATACGGAAGCAACCATTGCCCAGGCAGCAAGGACAGTCGCGCAACTAACCAAAAATTTCATGATGCAGATTCATTGTGTCGAAGGAAATTTCCATTGGGCAGACCAACATCGCTGCCTCAGTAATGTTCGGGAGTCCCCGCCATTATTCTGGCAGGGCAAGGTGATGTCAAACACCAAATGTTGGACGTTTTTCCGCCGTTCGGCGAGCGGAGGACGTTAGTCCCTTGTTTCTTAATCCTAGCGGAGCAGCGCAAGCTGCCCGGTGACGCGGACCCAGGAGAGCACATTCGCCATCAGGACTTACCGTACGGCTTGAGCAGTTGAGCTTGCATTACCGTACAACTTGCGTCGCTTCGGTTGGAATGGTGGCGTCACGGAGGGAGAAACAGTGGGTTAACACCCACCGCTCGCCGATGTTCGCACGAAGTCGGGTTCATGGAAATAGCCTTGAGCCACCGCCTCCGTGGCGGTGGCTACGGTCTGGATTCGACGGTGGCGGGGTGAATGCAGGGTGGGAACGGAGGAGGCAGGGTGGGAACGGCTGGGGACAGCCGTTCTACGGGGGGGGAACTACACATTCTTCCACTGCCGGTCGCGGGCGCTGGCTAAGACCGCATCGCAGATTCGCTGCGTTTCCAACGCATCGCGGAAGGTGGGATGCGCGGGCTCGCCACCACTGAGCGATTGCAAAAAGTCGGCTACCTGATGAATAAACGAGTGCTCGTACCCAATTTGTAACCCTGGCACCCACCAGTTCCCCATGTAAGGCTGGTTACCATCAGAAACGTGAATGCTGCGCCAACCCCGCACGGTCGACTCATCCGAGTGATCGAAATACTTTAGCCGATGCAGATCATGCAGGTCCCAAGCGATGCTGGCATGCTCGCCATTGATCTCCAAGGTGTACAAGGCTTTGTGGCCTCGGGCATAGCGGGTCGATTCGAACAGCCCCAACGAGCCGTTGGTGAAGTGGCAGAAGAACGAACAAGCGTCGTCGATACCGACCGGCTGCTTCTTGCCCGTCTCGGCGTGCACTCGCTCCTTCACGAACGTCTCGGTCATGGCGGAGACATCTCGAATGGACCCATTAATCCAAACGGCGGTATCGATGCAATGAGCCAACAAATCGCCGGTCACTCCTTGATGGTCCAGTCCTGAAGGAAGTTGGCTCGATAGTGGAAGATCTTTCCAAGCTTGCCCGAAGCTACAATCTGCTTGGCCAACGTGACCGCAGGAACGCGTCGGTAGTTGTACCAGACCATATTGGGAACCCCTGCCTTCTCGACCGCAGCCACCATCTCTTCCCCTTCAGCCGCGTTCATGGCCAAAGGCTTCTCGCACAAGATCATCTTGCCGGCTTTGGCGGCTTCGATCGCGATCTCTTTATGGATGTTGTTCGGTGTACAGATGTCGACCGCGTCGATGTCCGATCGTTTCAGCAACTTGCGCCAATCGGTCTCAACCGACTCATAGCCCCAGTTGTCTGCGAAGGCTTGAGTCACTCTTGAAAAATCGAGGAGCTTGCAGATAGGCGTTCGTGTGGGCTTTACCCATGAAGCCATATCCGATCATTCCAATGCGTAGTTCTTTCATGATGGTAGCTGGTCAGTCATTGCACCACCGACACAGGGTCGGTGGTGGCAGTGGGTAGGGGATGTGGTCTGTAGCTGGTCTGTAGCTGGTCTGTCATCGCTCCACCGACACAGGGTCGGTGGTGGCGTGGGTGGCGGATTTGGTTTGTGGCTGGTCAGTCAATGCTCCACCGACGCAGGGTCGGTGGTGGCGGCAAAGTGGAACGACGCTCCGCGTCGTTAACCC
>JALOQW010000382.1 GCA_025459275.1 Pirellula sp. | reverse complement strand
AGGAGCATTCATGTTGTATTCCTCGGCTCCCTCTAACCGTCGGAATTTCGTGAGCTCGCTCGGTGGGGGCTTTGGCTGGCTGGCTTTGCAAGCTCTCGAGAAACGCGTCCATGCCGAGGAAAAGACTCGCCGGGCTGTGGCGGATATCGACCCGCTATCGCCGTATGCAGCTCGCAGGCCCCATTTCGCACCGCGAGCCAAATCGGTCATCTTTCTGTTCATGGTTGGCGGACCATCGCAGATCGATACGTTCGACTATAAGCCATTACTGAACCAGTTGGACGGCAAACCGGTTCCGGAATCGATTCGTTCAGCCGTCGAAGCCACGCGTCACGCCAACGTCTTTCACGGTTGCGATGATGTGGTGATGCGTAGCCCATTCGCCTTTCAGCAGCATGGAGAGTCGGGCGCTTGGGTAAGTGAGCTGATGCCCCGCATTGCTAAGCATGTCGACGATTTGTGCTTCATCCATTCCATGCAAGCCGACTCGAACAACCATGCACCAGCCAGTTACCAATTGCACACCGGGGACATTCGGGCTGGAAAAGCCAGCCTCGGATCCTGGGTAACGTACGGACTGGGAACGGAGAATGCCGATCTGCCCGGCTATGTTGTTCTGTTTGATGCCGGGCCATTAGGTGGAGCAGCGAATTATACGAATGGATTTCTCCCCCCTGCGTTCCAGCCGACGCGCATGCGAGACCGTGGTTTACCCGTACTGGATTTGACTCCTGCCGAGCCGTTTGCCAGCGAACAGAGGGATGCGATGGATCTGTTGCAAGACCTCAACCGACGGCACCGAGATCAGTATCCTGGCTTTCTCGAATTGGATGCAAGGATCGCTTCGTATGAGTTGGCGTACCGCATGCAATCCGCTGCCTTAGAGGTTGGCCATGTGGACGAAGAGCCACAGTACATTCACGCGCTGTATGGGTTGGATCACGAAGATGTTCGTACTCAGAGTTTCTCTCGCAAGTGTTTGATGGCGCGACGTCTGGTCGAACGAGGCGTACGGTTTGTGCAACTGTACGACATGCCCGACAAAGATGGATGGGATGCGCACGACCGATTGTTGGAGAATCATACGCCGCGCGCTCGTTGGACCGACATCGGTGTGGCGGGCTTGATCGCTGACCTCAAGCAACGAGGACTCCTCGATTCGACCTTGGTGATCTGGGCGAGCGAGTTTGGACGGACGCCCATGAAACAAGGGAACCTCGGCAGGCAGCACAATGCGGCGGGCTTTACTCTCTGGATGGCTGGGGGAGGGATTCGTCCCGGATTGCATGTGGGGGCTACGGACGAATTAGGACTGATGGCGACCGAACGGCCTGTCCAGTTTCGGGATCTGCATGCGACCATCTTGACGGCGCTAGGCATCGACTTTGAACAATTGTCGTTCTCGATCAACGGTCGAGACGAACGGATCACCGGTGTCGCAGGTTCCGCTCAGCCGTTAATGGATATCCTGCTATGACACGAGCCAACCACAGGATCCTCAAAGTGATAAGCATGTGGGGCATCACGGGCTTGCTGGGTCTCCTCAGCGCTATGTCGTGGGTTGTTGCCGAAGAGCCGGAACTGAAAGATGCACCGGAGATTGGGAATGCATGGAACGATCCGCGCAATCCAATCCGCGTACTGTATCAAGGCGAACGGCTGGATCTTTGGTCATTGCAGCCGATTCATCGCAGTGACGTTCCAACGCTCGCCGAGCAACCTGCAAACCCCATCGATTCTTTCCTGGAAGCAGCGTGGCAACAACAGGGACGGCGACCTGCGCCGATGCTCGATCGAGCGGCATGGATTCAACGTGCCACTCTCGATTTGACAGGATTGCGGGCTACGCAAGAAGAAGTCGATGCCTTTGTTGCAGACGCGTCCCCCGATGCTTATGAGCGGGTCATCGATCGGTTGTTCAGTGCGCCGACTTACGGGGAACATGCCGCTCGACTTTGGCTGGATGTGGTCCGTTACAGCGACAGCAACGGATTCGATTGGGATGAATTCCGCAAGACGGCTTGGCGTTACCGCGATTGGGTGATCAAAGCGTTGAATTCAGATCTTCCCTTCGATCGGTTTGTATTGATGCAGCTGGCCGGGGACGAGTTGCTGAATGGTCCGCCTCGGGATCCAGAAGAGCAAGACTGCCTGATTGCAACAGGCTACCTCCGTCTAGGTCCCTACGACAACGCGGCCAAGTTGTTCAACGAGCAAGACCGCGCTCGGGTCGAAGTCTTGACCGACTTGACCGAGACCACGGCCAGCGCATTTTTGGGTCTGACGATGTCCTGTTGCCGTTGTCATGATCACAAAACGGACCCGTTGTCCCAGGCAGATCATTATCGGTTCCGGGCCTTCTTCGCAGCCACCCGATTCTCGGATGATTTGCCTATTGATACGCTCGATATCCAACAGGAAATCGACCTGCACAATCGCGAGTTGCAAAGCCAGATTGATGCACGCGCAACTATGATCGATCAGCTTCGCAAAAAGGCTGCGGATTCTAAACCAATCGATGCACCGAAGGACGAAGAGCTCAAGGCGGCTCTGGACGATGCGTCGAGGGCGGATTGGGAGCGTTATGCATCTGAGATCGCGTCGTTGGAAAAGACGAAACGTCAACCGGAGACAGGTCTGGTCATGACCGATGACCGAGATGCCGTCGATCCCATTCACATTTTGTATCAGGGGGATCATCGATCCCCTCGAGAGAATGTTGAGCCTGGATTCCCATCGGTTCTGTTTCCGAATCCACCTCGAATCGCCCCTGCGAAAGACGGTGCGTCGACGGGGCGCCGAACCGCTCTGGCCCGTTGGATCACGAGCCCGGACAATCCGTGGACGGCACGTGTCCAGGTCAATCGCATCTGGCAGCAGATGTTTGGCGAAGGGCTGGTTGCGACGCCCAACGATTTTGGCCTCACGGGTTCGGAGCCGCAGCATCCCGCACTATTGGATTACCTTGCAGCTGAGTTGATGTCGCAGCAGTGGTCCGTGAAGTCGATTCAGCGACAGATCGCCACTTCCATGGCATATCGAAGGCAGGCGGTCCCGGCCAATGTTGCTCCGAGTTCAACCGGCTCATCGTTGAACGGATCGGCAGGATATGCTTCCGCAAGAGGCACCCTTAAACGCATGAGTGCGGAGCAGTTTCGCGATTCCATCCTTCAAGTGTCCGGGCTGTTGCAACATCGAACGGGAGGGCCGCCGATATGGCCTCATTTGAGTAATGATGTTCTGCAAGCCAATCCAGCGGTTCTCGATGACAACGAGACCAAGACCAAAGGCTGGTATCCATCTCCTGAATCGGTGCAGAGCGTTCGAAGTATCTATCTGGTTCAGAAGCGGACGCTCCGTTTGCCTTGGATGGAGACCTTCGACTTACCCGAGAACACGGTATCTTGTCCGAAGCGGGAATTGTCCTTGGTCGCTCCCCAAGCGTTATCGTTAATGAACGGGGAGCTTGCAACGCAAGCGGCACAAGCATTGGAACAGAGCCTGTCGGTCGATCTGATGGATCAGACACAGGTTAACGCCCCCCTGTTCGTTGAACGTCTTTTTCAGCGGGTATTGGCTCGCAAGCCTTCTCCTGAGGAGGCCCAGCGATGCTGTGCATTTTTGGAGACTCGGTCCCGGCAGTCGCTAGCGTTGGTCCTGATCAACTCCAACGAGTTCGCCTTCATCCCGTGATTAAGGGCTCGGGGCACTGGTGCGGCATTTGTGCGAAACGACGCACGCGGTGCACCCTCCCTTGGTCCCGCATCCTGATTTGGAGGATGTCCCGCAGTTTGGCCCGCAACCCGCTTCGACTTTCTTGGCGAAGGGGGACATGGCAACGCTCTGTTGATAAACCTGCAACAGATCCGCGATCCGTTCGGTCACCGTTGCCGAAGGCTCTCCGAGAAAATGGAAGAAGAGGGTTCTTCCATCGAACAGAGGCTCCACGTCGAGAAGAATGTCGTCCAAGCCATGAAGGTTCAGGTACTCCTGGCAGGAGTGAGCGGCATCGCGACTCAAGTCCAGCAAGTTGGACCACAGCAGTTCATCGCTCGGTTCAGCATGCTTGACGAAGCGAGCTGTTTCCGATGGGTCCGCCGTCGTCGATTCGCACAAGACGGTTCCGAACTCAAGACCACGCGTCGTTCTGCACACAATCTTTTCACCACGCGATAGAGAGGCAATCCCAGCGTGGACAGCAACTTCTGACCCAGAGCTACCCATCCTCACCCAATAGATGGTCATGGTGCCGTCGTTGTTGGGGCTTTGGTTTGAGACTCGTGGTGAATGTCGCGCAGCATGCCGATCGCTCGTGACATGGCATCCAGGTTCACTTCGTGCACGGATACCGGAGCTCCGACGTTGCGAATCATCGTCAAGGTCAGCCTCCCGCCGAGATGTTGACGAAACTCTTCGAGCCCATCAAAAATTTGCTGCGACTCTAGATGCGGAGTGTAGATCGGCAAACCGAGATCCACGAGAGCCTTCACGGCATGGAGTGCGTCGGAACGATCCAAGCCATGCACGAGATACGAATAGATTGTGTCCAGTGCCACGCCGATCGCTACAGCTTCTCCGTGTCTCATCTGATACTGCGTCAGTTGCTCCAATTTGTGCGCCGACCAGTGTCCGAAGTCGAGGGGGCGAGCTTCCTGCATTTCGAAGGGATCGCCACCATGCGTGATGTGGTGGAGATGCATCAATACACTGGAGCGAATGGCCGGCATCACGGCGGTCCAATCTCGGTTCGCAATGTCGCTGGCATGTTGGCAGAGGAATCGAAAGGCGGATGGACTCTTGAGCAAGGAGACCTTTACTGCCT
>JALOQW010000381.1 GCA_025459275.1 Pirellula sp. | reverse complement strand
GCGTTTGCAGGCTTTTGTGAGCCAGAGGGGCAATTATTCATTAAGATTGGGTTAACGAATTCACAATGAAGCTGGTCATTCAACTAGAACCCGTACGTGCCACCTACCAACTGGCCGATCTTGGGCTAACCGTTTGCCGATGCCATCAGGCAAATCGTGGCACGAAGGTCTCAATCTTTTTCGCTAATTTCACACGATATCGACGCGGAGCGTCGAACCACTTTCTGAAAATTTGCCAGCGAGGGAATTCGAACCTTGTCAGCGTTAGCGGGAACCGGTGGATTCATCCTGGCTCTCTGCCAGTCCGTGCTCGACGGCGGCTTTTTCCAAATCTCCCGTGGCTTCGTAGGCGGTGGCGAGCAAAGAGTGGATTTCCTTGGAATCAGGGTACTTTGCGGCAACAGGAACCAGAACTTCGATGGCTTCGGCCCATTCTTGCTTGGCAACGAGCACCTTTCCTAGGGTTACATATAGGGCGACCGCTTGGACGGAACCGGTGGTCGCGAGGCTCGCAAAAATTTCGGCTTCGTCTAGCCGGGGGGGATCCAAACCCATCAGGACCTGAGCAAAGTTGTTGTAGGCCACGGCGATGACGGGTTGCAATGCCTGGGCTTGGCTCAAGTGCCAACTCGCTTGCGAGCCAGTTTCGGAGCTCAATCCAGCCAAACAGCCCAGGGCAAAATGAGCAACCGAGGGGCTGTTTCCGCTGACAAGCAATTGTTCCAGCGATTTGCGCAATTCCGATTTTTGTTCATCTGAGAGGCTGGGATCAAACAGCGACGCGAGCCGCTTGTAGATATCCGGGTAATTCAGGTCGAGGGTCATCGCCGAAGTCAGATACGACAGCCGAACGGCGATGGGGGCATCGGCCGGGGCGTCGTCGAACCTGAGCAGATAAAACTCGGCGGTCGCGCGCCGCATTTCCGGGTCCCGATGCAATTGGGTTCCAGCCAACAAGAGCCGTTCTGCTTCTGCAAATCGCTTCAACTTGTTGTAGGTCATGGCTAACTGGAGGCGTTGCAGTTTGTTGGTGGGATCCTTGGCGAGCACATCCTCAAAACCTTCACGGGCCTGATCCAACGCTTTGTTCGCACCGGTCGTGTTGGCCCGTTGTTCTTCCAAACCGGCCAATGCGAGGAAATGGACTGGGTTCATTCGGCCCGCTTCTTTGAGGGCATCGGCTGCTTGATCCCATTCCGCTTGGGCTTGATAGAAACGAGCCCACATCACGAGTAGCCGCTCGTCCTCCCGGGAACCCGATTGTTCCAAATGCCAACGCAAAGTCTTCCATTGGCTGTCATCTTCATGAGACTCGAGTTGTTGAATCAACTCAAAAGCTCGAAAGAAGTGCGCAGGGGCAAAACCAGGTTCGTCATCCGGGGCGATTCGAGCCATGGATACACTCGCGACCTCCATGTCGTTCGCCTGCGCATGAGCCATTCCATAGAAATAGACATTCTCGCGTTTGGCATCGCTCCATTGGGACACCAGGCGTCTTGCGTAGAGTACTCCCTGACTAGTTTCATTCTGCGAAAGGCTCGTTGCTACTCTTGATCGGTATCGATCGACGAGCCGGTCGCTGAAGTAAAGATGGGTTGCGATGAGCCCGACCACGATCAGCATCAGCCCGAACGCCGGCAAGCCTCGCAAATAGCAATTGCGCGACGACTTCGGCAGAAACAGTGCACGCACGGGGAACGTGATTGCTGCCAGCCCTCCCCAGAACAGCCAATAAATGAGCAGGAATGGAAACAGCCACAGCCAACTCCACCAAGGGCGTTGCGGGCGATCGTCATCCTCATCGCTTCGTCCTTGCAATGGTGAAGCAATCGCCGATAACGCGCGCTCCAGGCCATCCGAGAAACCCCGAAGAAGCGTCAGCGGGAATTCACGTATCGATTTCCACATGGAGCTTACTTCAGTTGGTCGGTCGGGTGCGAAGTTGATCGACGATCAAAGGATACGCTTGTTCCCAGACTTCGATGAGTTGTTTGGTCTTCTCGGCTTCCAAGGGTTTCGCACTTGGCCACGAAAGTGTGACGGTATGTGCAGCGGGCAAAGACTTGCGGCCATCCGATGCCTCATCAGCGATTCCAACGACGTACTTTGCATTGGAGAGGAGCAACTCAGGCAATCGATACCAGAACTGCCAGGGGGCTGTTGACGGGTGCATTTCCCCGTAACGATCCGTTCCTACGGTGACCACAGTGTTGAGTTCGCCAGGCAATCGAGCCAGACGTATCAAGTTTCCCGGTCCTTGGGTTTCTTGTACCATATCGGATTCCGCTTCGCGATCTATCCGCCAGCCCATCCACTTCGAGAACCAAAGGCTCTTAGGATCAACAGAGCTCGGCGAAGCGACTGCCAAAGTCAGCTTCCTGCCATCCCGTTCCAGCGGCCAAGAACGCATACTTACAACCGTACCATCGTAAAGCGTCAACTCGCTCGTTGACTCTTCTCCCACCTTCCAGGAGTTGATTTCGGCAGGCATCGAAATAGCGGTTTTCAAAGCTGAAGGACTTGTCATTCCCCACCCGTATCGACCCGCCAACCGGCCCGAGAGAAGGCAGATGGCAAGTAACCCTGCTATGAGTCCCCACTGCATTGCGCCAAACCTCCAGCGCAAACTCATCAGCGATCGCATCTCGGTAGGATCGGGTTTCTCGGTCAAGGCATCTTCTCGACGCGTTGTCATCATGCTTGACAAGAACTGATCCCCGCTCCAAGCAAAGAACAGAATCATCGAAAGGGTCAAGTAATCCGAGACGACCATCATCGACGGCGTGTCGATCCACGCTCCCCCCCACTCTTTGTTTGCCATGAGAACCGTTGCTCGCATCGCATTCCAAAGAAGTACCCAAAAGACCGTGTGGCAGACGTTCAGAAACGTTCGGAACCAATGGTAACGGAAGTATACGCCCCATCCGATCGCGATGAACATCGCTGGATACAACCAATGAACACCATGAAAAAGTTCCGGGTAGAGCTTCTGTTGGCTGATCAGTCCAAGAACATTTCCCTCGGAGAAGAAGAAAATCCTTAGGAAATCGAGCATCATCATCGTCAGGCGTGTCGCGCTTGCCTGCAAACCAAGGTGTGCCCAAGGCTCGAATGCTTGTGGTATCGGTTTGAGGAATAAGAGTAGTACGAGAACAGGTCCCGCAGCGTGTACCCCTCGGCTCCCATACTCCGCGTAGGCCGCGGTTGCGAGAAGGAACATGAATGTCCCCCATGCCAGGAATGGGCTGTGCAGAAGATGAGCAAGGATTGCTGCAACCAATCCGACCATCGTCAGCCCTGCGACCATACCTGGGTTGCCTTCGAGACGTTCGTAATCCGTCGTATCGTCATCCAATTGCTTCTCGAGCAAAAGATCACGGCGACGGGTCCAAAACAGCCAAGCAGCCAGAGCTAGCCCCGCGACAACGAAGGCAATTCCACCGGACCGGATCGCGTCCTGGAGATACTCCAGGAGCAGCGTACCGAGTGCCGCCAACGTTGCAACAAGAAATAGGATAAGAGCGATCATAGGGAGGTGGACTTAGTGAGGAACGAATCGATGTCGCCTAGGTGCTCCCTACCTTTTTCTTCTTCGCTCCTCGATCACGCACTTTGTCCGAATAGTCTGAGTACTCACGGTCGTACGATCGAGCGTACTGGTATCCGTAGTAGTATGCACCTCGGTAATAGGTCCCGTACTCGTTGTAATACAAGTTTTCATCCATACCGTTGACGATTACTCCCATCAAGTTGCCTTGCACGAGGTCGAGTCGCTCCTTGGCCTTATGGGCAGAAAGGATCACTCCTCGTCGAATGCGAAGGACTAAGATAATGCCGTCGACCAAAGCACTTAAGCTTGTTGCATCCGCCACCGGAATCACAGGTGGACTATCGATGAGGACGATGTCGAACCGTTCACGGAGTTCCGCGACCATCTCGGCATAAGCGGGAGATGCCACGAGTTCGCCAGGATTCTTAGGTCGTCCACCCGTGGTGAGCAGAGTCAGGTTGTTCTGGAATTCACACGGCCGCAATGCCTGATCAAGGGTAGCCTCGCCGGTCAGGTACTGCATGCCGCCCGGTTCGAACTGCACTCCAAAGTTTTGTTGGACGCGAGGACGTCGATAGTCCGCATCGACGAGGCAGACCTTCTTGTTGGTTTGAGCGAGTGAAATCGCGAGATTGGCGACGGTCGTGGACTTCCCATCCCCTGGGGATGGACTAGTGAACATAAAGACCTTATGTCCCGATTGCCCAGCGGCAAACAGCAACGAAGTTCTTGCAGCGCGGAATGTCTCCGCGGCCGAGGAACTGGGGTTGATAGCCGTGACCAGCATCGGAGAACCGGCAAAGTCCTTCTCGACCTTGCCTTTCTTGATCTTCGGCACCTTGCACAGCACCGGCACATTCATGCTTTCCTGAATGTCGATTGGAGTGCGGTAAGCAAGGTCGGAGTGGTCGATAAGTACTGCCAATCCAGCCCCAACCAACCCACCTAGAATGGAGCCGACCAGGAGGAATTTCCAAAGGACTGGGAAGACCTGCTCGGGCATCGATGCTTCATCGATAGTCTTCACTTTGGTCGACGAGTAGTTGCCTGATAGTGCTTTCATCTCCGATAACTTCGCCAAAATTTGCCCGATCGTAGTTCGTCGATCGTCAATTTGTTCGCGCAACATATTGACTTCGGTGATCTTACCTGCGATTTCGTTGGACTTGTCAGATAAGGCTACGATGTCCTCATCTGCTTTCTCGAGGTTGTATTTCGCCCTAGACCTTTGATTCACTAAAGATGCGGCATAAAGACGTACCATTTCCTCGTCGCGTGCGCGTGCGTC
>JALOQW010000380.1 GCA_025459275.1 Pirellula sp. | reverse complement strand
AACCGACGAGTGCTGGTCAAGTAACCATCGATGTAATCATCGCTGTCACTTGTCGTATGATGCCCCGAAATCATCCCCCGCCGCCACGGCCCGCCCGCCCCGGGGACACTCCCCGCGTTCGATCCCTGCAACAAGTGTATGTCCCCCCAACGCGGTGTGTCCCCCCAACGCGGTGTACCGACCGCGTTTGTTGAGTTAGACTGCATTTCACGCCCGACCTCATGATCGAAGAGTGTGTGTCCCCAGGGAGTCTCCTGCCGCTGGAGCGGGACACCGCGGCTCGCAGTTTGATTCGTGAATTGCGATTTTCTTGGCACAAAACCTGTCTTCTGAACGCTTCCTGAGTTAGCGTGGTTGCAAGTCCGTCCCTGTGTTCCCGAGCTTCGCTACGCCAATCATGAGTCTGATTCCCGATCCCACCCGAGATCCGAGCAAGGCAAAACGCGTGAATACCCTTACTTCCATTCTTCAAGACCGCGAAACCTTTGTGAAGGAAGTTTCCGAGGGAGTAGACTTGAAGCGCAAACTGATCGATCTCAATCTCATCGCTGCTGTTTCGTTTGCGATTTACGGGGCCATCATCGGCAGTCAACACAGCCTGCAACAAGCTGTATCGTCGGCGATCAAGCTACCGATTCTGTTCCTCCTCACCGCCGCCATCTGTATGCCAACGCTGTTTATCTTCAGTTCCTTCTTTGGCTCCAAACGATCGCTCCTTCAAAACTTTGTATTGCTGGCGATGGGGACAGCGATGATAGGGGTCGCCATGGTTGGCTTTGCTCCTATCACGGTATTCTTCAGCATCACATCTCGCAACTACGAGTTCTTCAAGCTGCTCAACGTTGGGTTCTTTACCATCGCTGGTTCTTTGGGCGTACTGTTCTTTTATCGTATGTATGGGCAATTGACCGACGAGAATCCAGCCACAGCAGGCTCCAGAAAGACGTTTCTTCTGCTTTGGCTTTTGCTTTATGCACTGGTTGGGACCCAACTCGGTTGGACGCTGCGCCCCTTCTTTGGTTCGCCCGGACTGCCTTTCGAAGTCGTACGACAAGTCGGCGGAAACTTCTATTTGGATATCATCCAATCGCTTAGGCAGTTGATGAGTGATTAGTGTGACCTACTCGTGAGTCCCTTCGCAGCCTCATTAGAAGCCGCTGGTGTACTCTTCGCCTGGGCCTTTTGCAAACTGCTTGGCAGATCCTTGTAACGCTTCTGGTAAGAGATTCATGACACCAGTGTACTTTCGACCATCTAGTCGCTTTTGAAGTTCCTCTATGGCTTGATTGCGGAAGTCTGCATTGGTGAGGAGATCATAACCGACGGCCGTAAGAATGGACGCTGCGGCCAACGTCCCCTTGTCACCGATCGACATTCCGCCACATGCCGTTACGGGCCATGAATGCAACGTGACTCCTTGAGGCAACGTCGGCCAACCAAAAACGGCGATGGGTGCAATCCAGCTGACGTCACCGACGTCGGTGGAAGCCCCCACAGTCATGTCCTTGATGAATGGCAGGACGCGTGTGGCCAAGCCTGTTTCTGGGAGTCCCATTTGTTTCTGGCATGCTTTGGCAAACGACTGCTCTTCCGATGTCCAATCGAAGGGTTGATGCTGTAGGTATTCGTACACCCGTCGCGACAACGTTTCATTCGGGATCATTTCCGCAAGTCCAAGCTCGACAGAGAACGTAGCCTTCGTCTGCGTTCCCAATGCAGCCCCCTCAGCCAGTTGACCCAACCACTCCACAGTGGCATCGACTTTGGCGGACGTGATGTCTCTGGCTGTCAGCCAAATCTGCGCTTCGTCGGGAACAATATTGGGTGCAACGCCGGCACGCTCGAAAACATAGTGCAGTCTCGCAGTGGGTTCCAAGTGTTCGCGCATCAAGTTGACTCCATGCGCAAAGAGCTCGGCAGCGTCCAGAGCGCTCCTTCCATCCCAAGGACTGTTTCCCGCGTGAGCTGTTCGGCCTTTCCAAGAGATACGGATCTTACGATTGGCCGAGGTGATGATCGTGCCGGTCGCTGCAACAGGTGCCGAGTGCCAGGCAAGAGCCGCATCGAGATCGTCGAATAGGGCAGCTTTCGCCATGAAGACTTTGGCCCCGACATTCTCCTCCGCTCCGCAGCCATAGACGCGTAAGGTGCCTTCAATCTGCTGCTTCTCCATCATCTTCTTTAGCGCCAATGCGGCACCGGTGCAACCTGCTCCCAAACAGTTGTGTCCGCAACCATGGCCGTCGGTATCTCCGTCGGGTGTCGGCCTTGGGATCGGCTCGGCGGTGTTCCCTAACCCTGGTAGCGCATCGTATTCGGGGAGAAAGCCGATTTTGGGGCCGCTTCTTCCCCATTGCCATTCTGCGACAAACGCTGTCGGGTGTCCGGCTGTCCTGCGGCTCACGATTTGGAAGCCGGCTTTCTCCAAGACGCGAATATGCAACTCCATCGCTTCCTGCTCTTGGAGTCCCACGGCAGGTCGAGCCCAAACGTCGCGACTCAGTTTCACGATGATCGATTCCATCGACTTGACTGTTCGTTGACATTCCTCAAGCGATCGACGACGTTGTTCGCCCGATCCTGACGCTGATCGATCCGATTGACTTTGGGCGATGGCTTGAGATCCAAGAGACGCCGCAGCTAGGCAAGCGGAAGTGGTGCTTACGAATTGTCGCCGAGATACGCAAGAAGCATGCTGATTGTCGTGCTGATTGTCATTTGGATTCATGTTGATCCTTCCGATTCGTATCGCCTTTTTTTGCGGCGTCTAGACGAGCCTTTTCTTTGAACCACAGATGCCGCAGTCGAAACACGGCCGCGCGAGCTAGAGTCTCATCTCCGTACGTTCTTAACCCTGCCTTGATGCGCAAGTCAGCTTGCTGCCAAATCTTCAGCGCCGCCACCAAACCTTGCTCCAGGAATTGCAGCTTCATCTGGTCATCATGGGATGATTCCCATTGGGCGAACGCGAGAAGCACAGTACTGCCATCACAAGAACGAATCGACATTGGATATGCTGTAGGGCCATTTGATCAAGCTCCTGAGAGTAGCCAACGTGCGAAGTCCCTATCGTATCACATTCGAAACTCAAATCGCGAAACAGCGGCCGGTGGAACTAGCGTGTCGCGTCAGTCCTGACGCACAACGAAAAAACCCCGCAGGAGGATTTCCAGCGGGGTTTCAATAGTTGCCGATGAAACGGATGATTAGTCGAGAAAGCCAACCAGTTCCTGAGATCGGCTGGGCTGTTGAAGCTTGCGCACCGCTTTGGCTTCGATTTGACGGATCCGTTCGCGGGTCACTTTGAAAATGTGTCCCACTTCTTCCAGCGTGTAGCTGTATCCGTCTCCGAGACCATAGCGGAGTTTGATAATCTCACGTTCGCGGTAGCTGAGGGTTTTAAGCACCGCGTTGATGCGATTACGCAGCATTTCTTGGCCGGCACCGATGGCAGGGCTTTCGGCGGTTCCGTCCGGAAGGAGGTCGCCGAATTGACTGTCTTCGCTGTTCCCGACAGGTCGGTCGAGAGAGATTGGATAACGGCTCATGGCGAGCACGCGCCGTGCTTCTTCGATGGTGGTTTCCGCTCGCCGTGCGGTTTCTTCGAGAGTCGGTTCACGGCCCAGTTCCTGCAGCAGTTGCCGCGAAACGTTCCGAACCCGGGACATGGTCTCGACCATGTGGACAGGGATACGGATCGTTCGGCTCTGGTCGGCTACGGCCCGCGTGATCGCTTGCCGAATCCACCAGGTGGCATAGGTGCAGAACTTGAAACCGCGTCGATACTCGAATTTATCGACCGCTCGCATCAGACCCGCGTTTCCTTCTTGGATGAGATCCAGGAAGCTCAAGCCGCGGTTCCGATACTTCTTGGCGATGGAGACAACCAATCGCAGATTGCCCTCGCTGAGTTGCTTTTTCGCCTGCTGGTACTCCGTGAAGACCCGTTTGACCATGTTGACCCGTTTGCGCAACGAGGTCGGGGTCTCTTGGGTAGCGACCAGGATTTGGCGGTACTCGCGACGCAGCTGCGCGATTTGAGAGGGCGCGACTTGGTGCGACTTGAGGGTCGCCAAGTCATGCTTGATCTCATCGACGCGGGCCGACAATCGTTCGAGAACACCGATCATGGCTTCGATCCGTTGGGTTCGAAGCCCGAGCTCTTCGATCAACCGAACCGCCTTGCGGCGTCGGCGACCGAGACTGAGCCATGCATCGCGCCGCTTCTTGGGTGGCAAGGAACGGCTGAGTGCGTCGCGGTAATCCCGGCGATTGCGTTTCAGCAATACATCCAACGTTTTCAGATTGTTGGGCAATCGCCCAAGAATCTGATCTTTCTCGAGCCGATCGGTTACCGATACTTGGACGGTGCGATCGAAGGGAAGTTCACCGGAATGAACTCGCCGCAGGATCTTGTACGCATACTGAATGACGTAGTCGCATTCGAGAAGCTTGGTTCGGAAGCGACGTCGAGTGACCTCGATCTTCTTCGCCAAACGGATCTCTTCTTGACGTGTCAGGAGAGGAATCTCCCCCATCTGCGTCAGGTACATACGTACAGGGTCGTCCGACCAAGTCTCTACGTCATCGATGGCGGACAGCAAATCATCTTCGCTCTCCAACTGGACCTGATCCTCAGGTACCACCACATCGACGACGGTATCGGTCAGCTCGTCGCCTTCTTCTTCTAACGACAGTTTGCGTAGGCCATCCAAGTCATCAGCGCTGCGAGGCAAATCATCATCGAAATCCAACAGGCCGTCGAACAAGGTCATAGTTCCTCAAAAACCACGAATAAATGGAGGATGGGATCGATGGTCACAGGGGCAACGTCCCATCCCTCCCCATCCCAACCCGCCGACA
>JALOQW010000057.1 GCA_025459275.1 Pirellula sp. | reverse complement strand
AATACCGTTCAACGAACTGACCTAATGTAGTGGATCTTGCCAAAGATCCTTGAGCGCCGGGAAGTTTTGCAACTTCCACTACCTTCGTTGAACGGTATTGCCGATTTGAAGGTCCGATTCCGATTCTACCGATGGCAACGATTGGAAAGGGAAAAGCCTGCCGCCCAACCAAGCATTCTGGGGTGCTTTTGCGGCTCCGGCTCCTGGGCGACCTAGTTTTTGGGTGCCGACCCAGTGTTCCATCCCTATGAGGCAGCGCCAGAGGCATGTGCGATGACCAGCGAAGAACTTAGCCAGATCACCCAGCTCCAGCGAGACATCCAGGTCCTGACCGAAGAGATGCGGAACGAATTGAAGCGATTGGCCGCCTACGCTGAGCGGGCTGATTCCCTAGCCGTTGCCAGTGTCGCCTACCGAGTTCGGCAAGTCGCCCAGCGCCACGGAATGGTGGTCATCCAAGAAGGAGCCTCCCGCATCGAGGAATCCGCTCGACGCAATAACGTGGCTCAGTTCACTTCCGACATCAAACTGCTGGACCATCAAGTACGATGGTACTCCCAAACCGCACCGCAACCCTTCTGATCCAAGGCCGCAAGCCGCCGCCAAATGCGCTTGTTTATTTTAGCGGAGCAGCGCAAGCCGCCCGGTGACGTGTCGTGCCGTCGCTATCAGGACTCGCCGGCCACTATCGGGACTTACCGGACGGCTGGCGCCGTACCGCTTTGAAAAGCGAGTATCGTTAAGATACTGCTTCGGCTCATTCCACTGTCATCATCGATCCATGGATTCATCGATGCCGTCGGACTCGTCGTAAACCTCCATCGAAACTTCGACATCGCCGTCTATGTCATCGCCGTCTATGTCATCGCTATCTTCGTCGTCGAACATCAGCGATTCATCATCTTGAACAACAGGTTGCACCGAAGCTGGCTGAGACTGGTATTGGATTTCGTCTCGCTCATCGTCTCGTTTGCGAGGCTGCAAGTACAATTTGATCGGGATTTCGCCGAACGGTAGATGATCGCGAAGGAACCCAAGCAAGTAGCGCCGATAGGGGCCCGAGAACCCTTGAGGGTTGTTGCATACCAGAACGATCGTCGGGGGCTGTGTGGAGACTTGGGTCGCGTAGTAAATCTTCGGCCGTTTTAGTTGATGCAATGGCGGTTCGTGGCGTTCGAGAGCAGCCTTCACGAGTTTGTTGAGCATGCTCGTGCCCACGCGTTCTTGCGCTTGCTTGAAAAGCATCTGCGCATGATTGAGTAGCGCTTTGACGTTCTTACCGGTCTGGCCTGTAACAAATGCGATCGGGCAGTACGCCATGGTTGGAAAATTCTCGCGAACATATCGAACCCATCTCTCGGTCGGCATTTGTCCGGCAAGCTGATCCCACTTGTTGACCACAAAGATGCAAGGCTTGAATTGATCGGAGATGTAATGAGCCAATTGTTTATCCACTTTGCTCATTGGCACTCGGCAGTCGAAAAATAGCAGAACGACGTCGGCGCGTCGGATGCTGCGTTGGGCGCGGTGGGCTCCGTACCAATCGATGTCGGTACGGATGCTCTTGTTGCGCCGCAAGCCAGGGGTATCGATGGCCATGAACTTGTGCCCGTCGAGTTCGAACATCACGTCGACACTGTCGCGCGTCGTTCCGGGAACCTCGCTAACGATCATGCGTTCGGCTTTAGCAAGCGTATTGACGAATGTACTCTTGCCGGTGTTGCGACGTCCGACAATGGCAACCTTCATCGTCGGCGGTTCGATTTCTTCCGGCTGGGTCGACAAGTCGGGCAGACGCTGTTGGATCAGCTCGAGCAATTCATCTTTGTTACGGTTCTGAAGCACGCTGACCCGTACCAACCAGCCTCGACCGAGTTGCAGAAACTCGTCGGCATTGGTGTCCATCGTGGGACTGTCGGTCTTGTTGGCAACCAGCAAGATCGGCTTGTTGATTTTGCGAAGTCGAGTGGCCACTTCTTCATCCAATGGCACCATCCCGGACCGGGAATCGACGACGAAGAGGATGACATCCGCCTCATCGATCGCAGCTTCGATCTGCATTTCGATCTGAGCGGTCAAGTTGTCGACGTCTTCGATACCAATCCCCCCGGTATCGATCAACTCGAAGTGCTGTCCTTGGTGCTCAATGAGAGTGGTCAAGCGATCGCGAGTGACACCCGCAGTATCCTCGACAATTGCTAGACGCCTGCCAGCCAGCCAGTTGAATAACGAACTCTTTCCGACATTGGGTCGGCCAACAATTGCAACACGCGGAACTGGCATGGGACAAACAACATTTCTGGATCGAACAAGTTACTTTTTCAAGGCGTCGGTGCGAAGATCCCACGCGTCCAACCATTCGATCTTAGTCAATCGTGCGCCGAAGTCGCGGGTCATTCGGTCATGCATGTCGAGCAAATGGCCGGCGCCGTAGAAGATACTAACCTTGCGTTGCCCCCCCTTGAGCTCGCGCTCCAAGACCTCAAAGGCCTTCACGTTGCGTTCCGTCAGAAGCGTACTCTTTCCTTCTTTGTCAGCCAAACCGACCAATTGGTTGTCGAGTGTTTCCATCTGCTTGGCCATCGCGCGCCGCATCTTGATCGGATCTCGACTCAGCATCGCCGCCATCAACTCGGCTTGAAGGTCCGTGTTCTTCTTCGAGCTCTGGGTCGCGAAACCGGCACCCATCAACCGCGCGAACATGCTGACAAACCCGTCCTTGCGCTTGACCATATCTTTGCCGAATTCTTCGGGGCTCATGTCGGCATGCACGAAATTCTTGACGGTGTAATCCACCTCTTCCAACTGAAACGACAGCTTCAAGACATCCTTCATCCCAGTCTGAAGCGATCCAATCGGGTTGACGCCTCCCCGCTCCTCCCTCAATCCTGGTCGCTCATCCGCTTCCGCCACGAGTTCATACAACACGGCATCGTAGTCCTTGAAGCGACGGTTCAGCTCCTGGTAATAAGCACGCTCGCCCACGTGCACGGCCCCAACCAGGTCAACTTTGGCTCCCTTAAACGCTCCGGATTCAATCTCATACGTCGCCACGGCTGTTTGAAGGGCTCGCGGCTTTCCCTCCGAATCGGTGTCCACCCGGATGAATAGGGGCCTCTTACCGTCATCCTGCCCCACAGCCGAAATCGGCAGCAAGGCTCCCGACGCAGTCGCAAAAAACGCCGCTGCAAAAAACGCAAAACCCGCTACCCATCGCCGCATCGTCGAACCCCATTCTGGCCAGTAAACAGCCCCTCAAATCTCATTTCCCACTGCATTGTAGGCGCTTTCGATGCAAAGGCAGGGCGCAACTTGGAAAAAACCCCTCAAGCAGCCTTGTCATTTTTGACGAGAAGTCAATAATTGACACGATGGTTGAATTAACACGGAAACAACGCGAGATTGAGCGCCGGACAGGCGAAATTCTTCGGGTCGCAAAGCCGATCCTGGTGCGAGAGGGATTCCACGCGCTGAGCATGGACCGAGTCGCCGCCGACATGGAATACGCCAAGGGGACGATCTACAACCACTTCCCTCACAAAGAAGAAATCGTCCTGGCTTTGGCCGTGCAATCGATGGAGCTGCGACGCAAACTCTTCGAATTCAGCGCAGCCTTTGCCGACAACTCACGGTCCAGGATGATGGCTATCGGAGTCGCCTGCGAATTCTATACGCACCACTGCCAAGAGGACTTCGTCATCGAGCAGTGGATGCGGAACCATAGCGTATGGGAAAAATCCTCGCACCAACGTCAGAATCTGATCCGTCAGTGCGAGGCTCAATGCATGGCAATCGTCTCAGGGATCGTCCGTGATGGGGTCGCCGAAGGCTCCCTGCTGGTGCCGGCCGGGATGACTAACGAAGAGTTCGTCTTCGGCTTCTGGGCCATCACCTTCGGCAGCCAAATCCTTACCGCAAGCAGCCCATCGCTCCCGGCACTTGGAGTCCATGATCCCACACGTGCCTTGCGGATTCATTGCGCAACGATGCTCAACGGCTTCGAGTGGCGCCCGATCATGAATCTCAGCGAATACCTCTCACGAAGCGAAAGACTCGCCAGCGACCTCATGCCGAGATTGCACACGCTGCGCGATCAACATCAACAGACCCAAGTCTAATCCTCCGAAAAAGGACCTCTTCATGATTTGCACTCCAAAAATTGACGCAGCGTCAACGAATGACAACGAGGGCAGTCACGGCCTGCGTGAAGGGACGGAAACCGGCCAATACGAGGCAGGGCTCGGCTCAGAGGGAAAGGACATGCCAACGACTTCACGCTGGACAGGACCGTTGGTGAAGAAATTGGCATCGGTCACTTTGGGATTACTGGCCGTCGCAGCGATCGGCGTGATGATTTTCGGAGCCAACCATGGCGCGTCGCACGATCCCGAACGGCGAATCCCTGACTCCCCCAAACCGGTTCGAGGCAACGGAACCGAACTGTTGGTTCGGGCCTACAACGTGCCTGACCCAAGCCAAACACGCCGCAGCCAACGCTCGCTGGCGGGTACTCTGCAACCGCGTTATCAGAGTCCTCTCGGTTTCCGGATCGGTGGAAAAGTCATCGCGCGACACGTTGAGACGGGGGATCGTGTCGTTCAAGGTCAACTCCTTATGCAACTGGACCCGGAAGACTCTGCGTTGCAATGGGAAGTGGCTCACTCCGATTGGATTGCAGCTCGTTCGCAGCTCGCTCAAATCGAAGCCGAAGAGAGCCGACTGCGCCCCTTGATCCAGACCGGATCGGCAAGCAAGTCCGAGTACGATATCGCGCTGGCTGCCCGTGATACGGCGCGTGCGCGCCTGGATGCCGCCGAACGACGTATGAAGCTTGCAGAGAACCAAAAGTCATACTGCGAGCTGAAGGCGGATCAAGATGGACTCGTGACAGCGGTCCTCGGTGAAATCGGTCAAGTCGTCGCGGCTGGACAACCAGTGATTCAATGGATGCACGGCCAGGAACTTGAAGCGGTGGTCAGTGTTCCAGAATCGATGCAACGCGAAGTGGATAGCTTGAATGCCGAGATCACGTTCTGGTCTCGACCTGGCGTGTTGTTGCGGGGCAAGCTGCGGGAGCTGTCGCCGATCGCAAATCCTCAATCGCGAACCTACGACGCGCGGTTTCAAATCCTCGACCCTCCTTCGGACTTGGCATTGGGGATGACCGCGACGGTTCATCTCTTGTCCGCTGATTCATCGGGGATTCCCATTCCAATGAGCGCCATTGCTGATCGAGATGGCCAACCGTCGGTATGGAAGATCGAACCTGACGGTAGCGTACAAAGTATCCCGATCTCTATCGTTCGATACGAAACCGAGTTCGCCATCGTGAGAGGAAATCTCTACCAAGGTGACTCGTTGGTCAGCGCTGGCGTGCAGCGGCTCGACCGCAGCAGCAAGGTTCGCGTGTGGAAGGATCTGCAATGAACCAGATCGAGACGAATCATAGTTGGAATTTGTCGCGATGGAGCGTGCTCCATTCGTCCTTCGTTTTATTCCTGATGCTTGCATGCTCCGCGGCGGGTATCTCGGCGTACTTACGCTTGGGACGGGCAGAGGATCCAACCTTTACCATCAAGACGGCGGTCGTGAGCGCTGCTTGGCCAGGTGCTACCCCCGAAGAGATGCAGCAGTTCGTTGCGGAACGAGTCGAGGAAAAGCTTCGCGAAACACCCAATCTCGATTTCCTTCAAACCTATTGCATCAGCGATCGCATGCTGACATTGGTTCAACTGAAGGACTCTGCTCGAGGCAAGGCAGCTGAGGACGCTTGGTACCAGGTTCGAAAAAAGCTGGATGATATTCGAAGCGATCTCCCGTCAGGCGTGCTTGGTCCCGCTGTCAATGATGAATACGGTGACGTTTACTCCGCCATCTACGCGTTTACCGGAGATGAATATTCCTATGCTGAGCTTAAACGGCTGTGCGAGATGGCAAGAACGCGTTTACTGCGACTGGACAACATTGAAAAGGTCGATGTGATCGGCGAACAAGAAGAGCAGATCTTTGTCGAATTTTCGCATCGCAAATTGTCGACCCTCGGAATCACACCGCTTCAGATTTTCGATAGTGTTCAACGGCAAGGAGCCATGCTGCGCTCTGGAAGCATCGATACCGATACCGACCGAATCCATGTGCGAGTCTCTCGAGATTTCTCTGGTCTAGAGCAACTCGAAGCCATCCCGGTCGAAGCGGCCGGCAAGGTCTTTCGATTAGGGGATGTCGCCAAAGTGACGCGCAGCTACGCCAACCCCCCGTTGTTCAAGACGCGGTACAACGGGAAGCCATGCGTTTCACTCGGAGTTGTCATGCAGCGCGGAGGGAATGTGCTGGAGTTAGGACAAGCCATCGAGAAAGAAATGGAAGTCGTACGTAGCTTGACACCCATTGGAGTCGAGATCGGCACCATCGCGTTTCAACCGCATGTCGTCGAAGAATCGGTTGGAGAGTTTTTGAATTCATTCTTCGAAGCTCTGGTCATCGTTCTGGTTGTTAGTTTTTTGAGCTTGGGTTTCCGGACCGGGATCGTCGTTGCCTTGAGCGTCCCATTGGTGTTGGCCATCTCATTGATCATCATGGAAGCGCTGGGGATGAACTTGGATCGAATCACTCTAGGGGCACTGATTCTCTCGCTGGGTCTACTGGTCGACGACGCCATCATCGCGGTGGAAATGATGGCTGTGAAAATGGAGGAAGGATGGAACCGAGTGGATGCGGCCACGTTTGCGTGGACGAGTACAGCATTCCCGATGCTATCGGGAACGTTGATCACCATCGCCGGCTTCTTGCCCGTTGGTTTCGCGAAATCGACTTCCGGCGAGTACGCTGGTGGGATCTTCTGGGTGGTTGGGATCACGTTGGTCGTGTCCTGGTTCGTGGCGGTGACCTTCACTCCTTTGTTGGGTGTGAAGCTGCTCCCTAGCCACTGGAAAAAGAGCCACGATGCGGCATCGCATGCGGCGGCGTTTCAGACTCCGTTCCATCGAGTACTGAGAAGACTGATTCAGGCCTGTGTGCGACGACCTTGGGTCGTGGTCGGGGTGACCGGGGCCATGTTTGTTGCAGCCCTCTTTGGTTTCACACGGCTTCAGCAGCAGTTCTTCCCCACGTCGTCCCGGACAGAAGTCTTGGTCGATGTGCGAATGAATGAAGGGGCGTCCATTGCAGCCACTGAGAGGATGGCTCAGCAAGTGGAGGAGTTGCTTGATCCATGGCTGGAAACCGAATCCGAGACTGGAGATGTACTTCATTACGCGACCTACGTTGGCGCGGGCGCGGCCCGATTCTTCTTGGCATTGAATCCGGATCTCCCCAATCCGAGCTTTGCCAAACTGGTGATCCAAACCCGCGATGTGAAAGCTAGAGAACGGGTACGGGCGATGTTGATTAACACGATCGATCATAATCCGGCCTTCGCCGATGCCTCCGTCCGAGTCTTGCGATTGGAGTTTGGTCCCCCCGTCGGATATCCAGTTCAGTTTCGGGTCGTCGGTCCTGATCCGAGTGAAGTCCGACGCATTTCCGAACAAGTCCGTGAGGTCATGCGACGTGACCCGGCAGCCGTCGACGTCAATCTCGAATGGGATGAACCTGCCAAGTCGATTCGAGTCCAACTCGATCAAGACCGGGCGCGGTTGATGGGACTCTCCCCTACAGAGATCGAACAGGGGCTACAGACTTTGCTCAGCGGCACTCCGATTTCGCAGTACCGCGAAGGAACCGAAACGATTCCTATCGTCGCGCAGGCCGTTCCTGAGGAGCGACTCAACCTTAGTGAGTTCGCGGACATGACTTTGTTTACCCTGAGTGGCCGAAGCGTGCCGATCCAACAAGTCGGTCGGATCGAGTATGCGTTGGAGCAGCCTATCACATGGCGGCGAAATCAAGAACGAGTGTTGACCGTTCGTTGCGATATCGCAGATGGCAACCAAGCCCCCGATGTGAGCACCCGCATCGATCGCCAACTGAGCGACATTCGAGCATCGCTCCCTCCTGGTTATCGCATCGATTTGGGAGGGGCCATCGAGGAGAGCACCAAAGCCAACAAGGCCTTATTCCAGGTCTTTCCGTTGATGATTGTGGTGATGCTCACGTTGCTGATGTCGCAGGTCCATGACTTCCGAAAGATGTTGCTCATCTTCGGGATCGCCCCACTCGGACTTATTGGAGCAGTCACGGCCCTTCACTTGTTCAATGCTCCGTTTGGGTTTGTGGCATTGTTGGGTGTCATTGCATTGGCGGGCATGGATATGCGCAACTCCGTCATTTTGGTCGATCAGATCGAGCAGGATCGAGCTCAGGGTTTGAGCGAATGGGATGCAGTGATCGAATCCTCGGTTCGACGGGCTCGCCCTGTGATCTTGACCGCGGCGACCGCAATCTTAGCCATGATTCCATTGACTCGAAGCGTCTTCTGGGGACCGATGGCGATGGCGATTATGGGTGGATTATCCATGGCTACCTTCTTGACGCTGATCAATCTCCCCGCAATCTATGTGATGTTGTTCCGGGTGAAGGCACCCGAATAGACCGACTCACGACCATTGGACTCCACGACTATGGGACTTGCTCGATTTTATGTTCCTTCCGGAGTTCATCCGGGTGAGATCACGCTTGACGAAACGGAATCGCATCATGCGGCGCGCGTGTTGCGGCTCCAAGTCGGCGAAGACGTGCTTGTCTTCGACGGTCGTGGGAACGAGGGATTCGGCACGATTCAAGCGATCGATCGTCGGCGAGTCTCGGTACAGATAGCAAACACTCGATTCGCTCCCAGAGACCATGATGGAAGGATTGCCTTGGCGATCGCCATGCCCAAGGGAGATCGGCAACGGAGTGTTATGGAGAAGCTGGTGGAACTCGGAGTCGATCATTTGATTCCGATCGAGACCGAACGTTCGGTTGCCAAACTGGATAGTGATGGACTGGTTCGGCTCGAACGTTACATGATCGAAGCCTGCAAACAATCGATGCGCAATCGATGCCTCACGATTCATCCTCCGTGTACGTTGCGCGAGTTGCTTGTATCCCCAGTTTGGCAACACGCGAGTCGATGGTTCTTGCATCCCGGCGCCCATGGAAAGACTCCGGAAGCGTTGCTTGCTCCCGCGAGTGCGAGCGATATCCAACCAAACGCGACTCAGACGCAGATCTTGTTTGCGATCGGTCCTGAAGGAGGCTTTGCAGAACAAGAAGCCAATGACGCTCGAAGCCATGGTTTTGAGCTTCTCGATCTAGGAGAGCGTATCTTGCGCGTGGAAACCGCAGTCGCGTATGCAAGTGTCTTAGGACACCTGCGGGTTACGATATAAGAAGTAACCTATCGTTCGCTTGTAAGGTATTGGTCTTAGGTCCGGAGGACCGGCAGAACTTCAGCCCGGACCGATAGGTCCGGGTAGGCGCTTATTTTAGCGGAGCAGCGCA
This sequence comes from Pirellula sp., assembly GCA_025459275.1. GTDB lineage: Bacteria > Planctomycetota > Planctomycetia > Pirellulales > Pirellulaceae > JBKCUI01. The sequence goes on along the minus strand of JALOQW010000057.1, from coordinate 5,371 downwards.
AGCTGCCCGGTGAACGGAACCCGTAAGGCACGGCATTGCTAGGACGCACCGGACGGCTCGCGCCGTACCGCTTGGAAAGGCGGACCTTAGATCCATAGTCTTGATTCACGGATGAATCGCCGGAGTCGCTAGAACACGGCTCCTGCCGTGTGTTTCAACGGTGTCTGGAGGATGGAATGAAGCGGATCAAATGGACGGCGACGGCTCTGTGCTTCGCCGGATTTGGGTGCGGTTTCGCGATGGCTCAGGACGAACCAGAACGGGGAGACGGTAGACCTCAAGATGACCGCTACGGCGGACCTGCTTTACGGCCTTGTTCGGCTGCAAGCGGTTGTCGATGACCGGGGGAAAGAGAAGAAGGTCCCGCTTTTGGTGAAGGTCGATTACACCCAATACCGTTCAATGAACGTGGGATAGGCTTCCAGCCTGTCAAGATGTGCCGTGAAATCGCTAATACTTGCACTACATGTTGTGCAGCTCGCAGGCAGAATGCCTACGCCACGCGCTTCGTTGAACGGTATTGCGATTACACCGGGGTGGCGAAGCTGCTCCCGTCGACGATTCGGCTCCAAGGGTTCGCGGACAACACGGCCAAAGGGTCGATGTTGCTGGCTGGAGCGATGCACGTCAGTGAGGTTGGTAAAGCGAGAGTTTTCGTTCGTTGTGGTGGTTCGGAGTACGAAGGGCGGATTGGGGAGGTGGTGCCCAGGTCAGGAAAGGTGAAAGCGGTTTCGGTCGCTTTCGATCGTGTTGAGGATCTGGACGGTTCGGCAAGGATTTTTGTCGAATTGCCGGGTGGTGTTGTGGCAACTGCCACTGTTCGTTTGTAGTGTTTTCTTTAGGAGAGAGTTCCATGAGAGGTTTGATTGGTTTGATTTTGGTCCTTTGGTTGAGCGTTTCGGCGCTTGCGCAAGGCGGTGGGGGCGATCCGCCCGCTACATGCCAGTGCATGGTCGACGACGTGAAGACGTGCAAAGACTTGCACGGGAATTTACCGGTGGAGTTTATATTTCCGCCGCATTCGCAATACTTTGGAGAAGTTCCATATCCATCGTGCGATGGCCCTTGCCAGTTCGTCGGAAGTGGAAGCTATCAAGACGTAGACAATGATGCGGTTTGGCAGTGCCAGATGCAGCCGCCGTGGGGGTATCGTATACCTTGGAATATGACCCTTGGCAGGTGGAGTGGGAATTTCGAATTAGGCTACGATCCGCCCAAGATCGAGGTGGTTTTGAAAAAGCCGGCTCCACCCAACTACAATGGTCCGAGTTGGTCCCTCGATGTCAACGTTTCCATCACGGACAAGTGCCTTGAGATTGTTTCTTGCGACAACAGGGTTGGGTTTTGCAACAAGGTTTGGAATAGCCACCTCTATTTGTACGAGCGCAAGTGCAAGCAGCGGTCCCGATGGAACGAGCACATTGGATGGTCTACGGCCAACTGTTTGAACTGGGTGTGCTCCCCTCCGGTTGAGTAAATTTCATATCTCCATTGTTTTGCGTAGGGCTCTGCAAGCGCGGAGCCTGTTTTTTTGGAAAGGGAAAAATGAGAATCTTGACTACGGTGTTTTTGATGATGGCGGCTGGATTAGCTCACGCACAAGAGGTAAGCCCGAGCGACGGCGAGTCGCGGCTAAAAGACTACGTGACTTACGCTAATACCGCGCTGGGGGATTATCTTTGCAACCAAACAATTTCTATAAGCACGGACGCAAAAGCGCCAGTGCTTCTGGCGGCGCAGGCTGACATTGTGTTTGCCATGAGCGGGAAGTACGGACTTGAAAAGATGGCAAGTAAGCACGAAGTGCTTGACGGTGCGTTTGAAAGGGAGGTTGTGCAATTCAAGGGAAGGGAGATGCGCTTTGTAGAAAGGCCGCCGTCGCTTTGTTGGGGAGGCATGACTCTGTTTTGCACCCCTTTTGCTTACTATCCAACAGATGGCGCTCGGGTTAACTCTGAGAAGCTAAGGCCGGGGGGCAGGGAGGAAATGATTTGGGGCGGGACTGTTCGCAGCCCGTTCATGCAGTGGCCGGTAATGCACTACAGCTATTTGCGCGACGGGAAGACTTTTGGACAAGGTACTCCGGTAGGGTTTTTGTCGGACATCATGAAGTGCAACTCCGCGAAAATGCAGGACGGGAAGCTCGTGGCTGAGTTCATTACGAAGCCAGACGAAAGGGGGGTGCGGATGGCGGCGACATTGACGTTCGACGATTTGCTGATCGAGAGGTGCTTTATGCGGTTCGGAACACCGGAAAAAGGCACCTTGGAGGCGGACATCGCGACGCGATGGGATAAGAGTTTGCCAGATCCGTTGCCGCTGCATGTCCACGCTAAGCTCCGCACAGAGGAGGCGTCTTACGGGGTGATGGACTACGTCGTAGACTTTAAGTGGTCATTTCCCGGAAGTGCGGAATTCAAGGAAGTTGAGACTATGATTGTGGCCTTGCGAGACAAAATTGGCCCAGAGCGCGAGGTAGCTGGAACAGAAGAGCCAAAGCCTGACCCGACAAAGAAGTAGCCATTCGTTCGCTTGAAGCGTGACGCGGGATATCTGATCCTCGCTGGAACATCACCAGCGAGGATTTTTTATGCCTGCGAATAACTGGTCTGCCAACGTCAGCCGCCGCTACCGCTATGCGTTCTCCAACAGCGCGGGGACCACTCTTGCCAACCGGGTTGCGGCCCTGAGCTTCGGGCTCCGGTCGACAACCAACTACGCCAAGGACGAAGGGGAGGCATGAGGCCCGCAAGGGCCTCGCCTTACCCGCTTTGGAACGCCGGACCTAAATCCAGTCTCGTGAAGCTCGGTTGCATCTCAGGCATTCGCCGTAGAATGTGGACACGTGGCAATGCGAACCTAAGATGTTGGATCGTTGCGGCGATAGCCTAGCGACTGAACTACCGACAGCAGCTCTTCCGCAGTCACGTAGCGGCGATGATGGACCAGCTTGTATTGGTCGATCGCTTCGGCCAACTCTTTGGCAGCAGGAGACAGATCGCGGTAGCTGTTTCCGAACTGGCGACGTTCTTGACCGCCGACGTTCTCGTTCCGCTTCCGACGCTCCACAAACGGAACACTCGATACTTCCGGCATATACCGCACCATCGTATCCATCTGCGACATGTTCTTTGGCCTACCTGTAACTGTCGATCGCCAACGTCTCGTCTCTAGGACGACACCATTCATTCACGGTCTGAAGCCTAGGTTCTACCTACTCTAGGTTCATCGAAAATGGAGAGAATCGACGTGCACCCTTTCGCCTCAACATCTCATTGCATGCGTTCTGTCGAATCGATGCAATGTTCCGGTCGCAACACCCTTGCGGCCTTCGATCGGCTCAGCGGAGCCACATTCCCCCTTGAAGCGGCCTTGAGGGATTCGGTCAACCAGTGACCACTACGGATTCGGTTTTCTTGGGGCCGCGAACTTGATCCGTTCCACCAAGCGTTCGATGCGATCTCCTTGGCGCTGACCGGTAATGGCGGTGATAGCGGAGATGACATACTCATAGCGGAGGTTGTAGTCCAGATCGATCTCCACTTCGGGCCCATCGTCCGGGTCAGGTGGTGCATTCCCGCCAGTCAACTGCAGGATGAACGCCCGAAGCTTCGCAAAATCGTTGCCGAAGGAACGGGAGTCGTCGACCACGATGTCGGTCAGCTCGCCATCGCCGTTGGCCCGAAGACGAAGCTTGATCGGGATGTTGGTGGTGTCCATGGCCCCCTGGCCACCGCCGATCGGCATCTTGACGTTGAAGTCCCCTTCTTGAGCCGAGATCTTGAAAGTCATGATGAAGAAGATCAACAGCAAGAAGATGACGTCGATCATCGACGTCAATTGCATCTCAGCCTTCTCGGGCGCGTGCGTTTTGAACTGCATAGCCATCTTACGGTCGATCCTCTCGAGCACGGAGCGCGAACTTCTCGTACCCGACTTCTTGGCATTTCTTGATCAATTCTTGAACGAGCCCCCCCGATGTGTTCTGATGGGCTCGAATGATGACGTTGGCATCCTTGGCTGATAAACCTTTGGCCTTGAGGGCATCGGCTTCGACCTGTAGGAGTGGTCGCAAACCAGCAACCGTGGAAGTCTCGGGTCCCATATAGACAACGCCACTAAAGTCCAGATTGAGGACGATCGGGTTTTCAAGGGGCGTTTCTGCGGGCTTGGCGAGCTCGCTTGAGGGGAGTTTGATCTTCTCGTTCTGGTCTTCTTGAGAGAAGTTGATTAAGACCATGAAGAAGATGATCAGCTGGAAGACCATGTCGATCATCGACGTCATGTCTCCTTCGGCAAGCTTCGTTTGAAAACTTCTTTCAATGGCCATGATCTAAGGTTCCAGAGGCTCTGTTTACTTCCCGATGTTCTGGAACTTTTCCATCATGTCTTCGCTCTTGGCGCCAGCCAGCAGGATCATGCGCTGCATTCGGTTGCGCAGAATGTTGTAGATGGCGATGGCTGGGATAGCGAGGTAGAGACCGACGAGCGTGGTGTAGAGGGCTTGCTCAATACCGGATGCAAGTTCGTTAGGTTTGGGGGTTTGCGCGCTGCTTGCAATCGTTCCGAAGGAAGTCACCATCCCTTGCACGGTTCCAAGGAGACCGACCATGGGGGCCACGTTGCCGATCAGAGCGATGTAGCTGAGCATTTGTTCGAGGCGCATCGTTTCCGAGTCGCCCGCGACTTGCATGGCCTCCATGACCGCATCTTTCCCCTTTTGAATCTTCTCCAAACCCGCGGAGACGAGATTGCCAAGGAAGCTTTCGTCGGCTCGAACCAATTCGACGGCCGCTTGTGCGTTCTTTTCTTCGAGGCTGGTTTCGACTCCTTGAATCAAGTCTTCCGGGATGAAGTTGTTCTTCTGCACGGCGATGATGGCTCGCACCACGAGTGCCACCAAGACGACGGACATAATCAAGAAGATGACCGCATACATCGTGCCAAGGGAATTCCATGCCTTGACGAGCATGTTTTCGCTACTTGCGGCTGGTGCCGGGGCGGCATCCTGAGCCCAAACCATCGAACTGCCTAAAGTCGCCGCCGTAATAAGGAAAACGACGAGCGCGAGAATTCGGAACAATGGATGGCGCAGCGTGCGTCGGGGAGGCAGCATGGTAACTCCGAAAGGCAATGGTTCTGAATGGAAGAGGTGGAGGGGGAGACAGGATCGACTAATATCGTAGCGAAGTTCTAGGCAAAGTGTCCTCGTGAACCGTACAAAGTGTCGTCAAGAACGGGAGTCGGCGTCTACTTCTTCGTCCAGGGACTGGTTGGGTACAATTTGCCGAGTTTTTGTTTGGCGTCTGCTGCACGTTGCGGATTTCCCATTTTGTTCCAGAGTTGGGACAAGTGATACAACGCTTCCGCG
>JALOQW010000379.1 GCA_025459275.1 Pirellula sp. | reverse complement strand
GGTCAAGATCTCTCGAATGATGCGACAAGGTTCGACGCCGGTGAGACGGCTGTCGAGCCCCTGGAACTTGACGCTCAATCGCATATGGTCGATCCCCAACAAATGAAGGAGCGTTGCATGCACATCGTGGACCGAAACGCGATCCTCCACCGCATGGTAACCAAACTCGTCGGTCGCCCCATAACTGACGCCGGGCTTGAAACCACCACCGGCAAACCACATCGTGAATCCAGCCAAATGATGATCGCGTCCATCCCCCTGTGCCATCGGGGTGCGACCAAACTCCGAGCCAAAAACGAGAATCGTGTCCTTAAGCATGTCGCGTTGCTTCAAGTCGGTGATCAATGCTGCCACTCCTTGATCGACCTCTTTCGCCGTACCCGCCGAATGATCCTTGACCGCTCCGTGATGATCCCAATCGCGATGATACAACAGGATGAAACGTACGCCTCGTTCGGCAAGTCGTCGTGCCAGCAAGCAGTTTGAAGCAAACGAACCATCACCACCGCGAGTCCCGTACAAATCGAACACGTGCTGCGGCTCGTTGGAAACATCCATCAACTCCGGCACGCTCGATTGCATTCGGAAGGCAAGTTCGTACTGCTGGATACGTGTCGCAATCTCAGGATCCTCCAATCGCTGTTCCGCAAGCGCATTCATCGACTGAATGGCATCGACGACCTCCCGTTGTTGAGCCAGCGATACTCCTTTCGGGTTGCTCACATAAAGAACCGGGTCGCCGGTTCCTCGAAACTCGACACCCTGAAACTGTCCAGGCAAGAAGCCTGAGTGCCACTGCCTCGCAGCGATGGGCTGCTTCTGGCCATACTTGCCAGTCGAGACCATGACAACAAATCCCGGCAGATTCTCTGACTCCGAGCCAAGTCCATAGAGTAACCATGAACCCATCGCGGGGCGGCCGCTGATCATGGACCCAGTGTTCATGAAGGTATGGGCCGGATCATGGTTAATTGCCTCGGTATGAAGGGAGCGAACGACGCAAAGGTCATCCGCACACTGGGATGCCAAGTGAGGCCATAGTTCGGAGATCCACTGCCCCGATTGTCCCCATTGCTTGAACGGATGTTGGGGAGCAAAACAATTCAGCTTCTGCCCCTGCAACTGGGCAATCTGCTGGCCAGCGGTAATGGAGTCGGGCATGGGCTGGCCATGCATTTCGGCAAGCTTCGGCTTGGGGTCAAAGGTCTCTAGATGCGTCATGCCGCCAGCCATATACAGCCAGATAATCCGCTTGGCCTTCGGTGCGTGATGCAGCGGATGGACTACACCACGTGACTCTAACGCATGTTCATCATTGCCCAGCGAGTGCTTCGAAAGCAATGACCCCAAGGCCATGGCTCCGAGACTGATTCCAGGCCTCGCCAAGAACGTTCGTCGAGCGATCGTGTTCATCGAATTCCACATCTTGTAACCTAGTATCGAGTGATCGTTTCGTGCAGATTCAAAAGCGTTCGAGCCACGCTGGTCCAGGCCGCCAGTTCGACAGGATCCAGGTCGGTGGCTGCCGGACGCGCGCCATTGGTACCAATGTCCTTCGCGCTTGCTGTGTTCTCCTGATACTCGCGCCGATGATTGTCGAGCAGCGACTGCAAAATCGTAGACTCTTCCAGACTTATCGGACGCGAGAGTGTTCGCTGGACTGCGTAGGCCATGCGTTGCGTGTCATCACCCTCATGACGCAATATCAGTTCGGCAAACGTCCGGGCAGCTTCTACATACGACGGGTCATTGAGCAGAGCCAGCGATTGCAAGGGGGTGTTGGAACGGGGACGATCCGCAGTGCATTCCTCACGGTTCGGAGCGTCGAAGACGAGGAGACTGGGGTGCAGGTATTGTCGCTGCCAGTGTGTATAGAGCCCTCGACGATACAGCTCGTCCCCGTTGCCATTCTGCCACTCCCGCTGTGGAAAATTCAGATAAGCCCAATAGCCGGGAGGCTGGTATGGACGTACGCTCCGCCCCCCCACTCGCGTTACCAACAGTCCACTTATCGCCAATGCATTGTCACGAACGAACTCAGCATCGAGTCGAAACGCGGACTGACGCGCGAGAAAACGATTGTACGGATCGAGCTGACGAGAGGATTCGCTAACATTGGAGGCCTGGCGATACGTCTTGGACATGACGATCAACTTGATCCATCGCTTGATGTCCCAATCGACGTCGATCCACCACTGGGATATTTCGTCCAACAGTTCTGGATGAGACGGCCACTCCCCTTGAGCTCCCAAGTCATCGAGTTTTCGAGATAGTCCAGATCCAAAAAACTGTTTCCAAAGTCGATTGGAAAGAGCCCGAGTCGTCAAGGGATTATCGGGATGGACAATCCAACGCGCCAAATCCATGCGAGTCATCGCGCTCGGTGCATTCGTCTCGTTTGGCAAACGTGACGTCGATACAAAAATCTCAGGTATGCCGGCTGTCACTGGTTCTCCACCATCATCCATCCAATTCCCGCGTGGCAGAACACGCACCATGCGTGGGGGCACCGAGACCGTTACCAAGGTAGTGGTCATTTGAGCGGTGAGTTCTTTCCTCTCGCGTTCCAGCGTCTCCAAGCGTTGCCGACTCGGTTCAAGCTCTGGTGCAATCGATCGGTAGTACGTCGCCAGCTCTTGAGCTTGTTCCCCAGTCCTTTGGTCCGACTTCAAAGCAAGAATCTCTTGGACCCGCTCAGGCAAGATTGAATTCGCAACCGTCAGCGGAACCGGCGAATCAGCAACCGACGAATCCGCAACCGACAAACGAAACCTTCCGATCGTGTGGGGGGACGCCTCGTGTTTTTGCTCAAGCGTGATCACTAAGGAGTCGTCCGGGCCCAGGGTGAGAATCTCGCTCGTCTGGAAAACGGCGGACTGCACCGCTCCGACGCGCTCCATGACAGCCCATCCCCATTGGGGCCCCTTTTCATCCAAATCCACGGCCGAAGCAATCGACCATTTTCCATACGGGTTGCCCCCCGCGGCACCTGTTTGTTCATAGGTCGCTGACGGATTCTGCAAGCGAATCGCTTGCTTCTCACCGGAAGCACGCATCAACTCTGCTTTCATCTCTGTCAGTACAAAATTTCCATTGGAGGCCCGACCGGGGCCTTGCTTCGGCAAAGATGGATCTGGGAGGACATCCAAACGAATTGCGGTGACTGCACTCGAGTGGCCATTGAGGGAATCGCCACGAATCGTGACCGTGTAGGCATCGGTGAGTGGCGTACTCCCGCTCGCAAGGTAGGATCCGTCACTCTGACGCGTCAGCGTCACGCCGGCTTGACTGACGACCGACGCAGGTTCCGGCATAAGCCAATGAGGAAGTTGACTTTCCCATGTTGTTTGGGAACGTTCCATTTCTGGTGTACTGGCTTCCATTTCCTGCTTCGTCGCAGCAATCTCTGCCAGGATCGTTTGAAGTTTGGCCTCTTGTTCGGCTGTTGGTACCGGGATGGATGGTCCCCAGTTCCCATCATCATTGGCGCCCGCGTAGAGGCCTCGCTCTTTGATGTCCGCGAAGAACGCACCGAACCGATAAAAGTCCTTCGTCGTCAAGGGATCGAATTTGTGATCGTGGCACTCTGCGCATCCGAGCGTAATGCCAAGCCATGTACCGGTTGCGTTGCGAACACGCTCGGCCATGTATTTCGCCAAGTACTCTTTCTCTTGCACACCTCCCTCTGCACTCATCATCCCGAGACGGTTGTATCCCGAGGCGATGCGTTGTTCGCGCGTGGGATCGGGGAGCAGATCACCCGCCAATTGCTCGATTGTGAACCGATCAAATGGCTTGTTCTGGTTGAACGATTCGATCACATATTCGCGAAACGGGGAGACGCTGACTTCCTGGTCTCCGTGGTATCCCACACTGTCAGCATATCGGACCAGGTCCAGCCACCAGATCGCCATCCGCTCACCGAAATGAGGAGATGCCAACAACCGGTCCACCAAACGCTCATAGGCGCCAGGAGTTTGATCGCGGAGATACTCCGCGACGTCCGACTCGTTCGGGGGTAATCCGGTAAGATCAAAATGCAATCGTCGCAGCAAAGTGATCGGATCGGCCTCTGGGGACATGCTCAAATTTTGTGACTTCAGCCCTCGTTCGATCCATGCATCCAATCGGGCGGAAGCTTCCAAGTCCGAGAGGGGTTTGCCTTGCGTTGGGGAAAGGACGCTCGAATGTTCGCGAGGCATAAACGCCCAATGCCCCTCGAATTGCCCTCCCTCCTGGATCCATCGGCGAAGCAACTCGATCTGCTCGGGGGAAAGTGATTTTCCACTCTCTGGCGGAGGCATCCGCTCATCCGGATCAGCGGATAGTACCCGCTGCATGAGCTGGCTAGCCGATGGGTCACCGGGGACGATGGCACCCGGGTTGCCGGCTTCTCCATGCAGCCCTTCGATGGTGTCCAAGCGAAGGTCCGCCTGTCGCTTATTGCGGTCCGGGCCATGACAGTAAAAGCAGTTATCCGAAAGGATCGCACGGATGTCGCGATTGTAGCGGACGGCATCCTGTGCATGCATGCAAGGTGCCAATCCGAGGAGGCCACTACCGCAGGCTGCGAAAGCCAAAGCAAGAATTCGAAGCTTCATAACGCGGGAGAATCGAGGTGGGAATGTTCTTTTCAACACAGACTGATTTTAAGCAAGACTTTGCCCGAGGGATACAAGCTTCTTCGACCCGTGTCGTGGATCGTTCCGTTTTCCCCCAATGTCGCGGATCGCTCCGTCGATCCGTCACCCCATCTTTGAGAATCGCTTCGCCGAAAAGCGGTTGGAATGAACCAGAGAGTGACGGATCGGTGGAATGAACCAGAGAGTGACGGATCGGCGGAGCGATCCGCGACAGTGGGGATCGACGGAATGATTCACGAGAGTGACGGATCGACGGAGCGATCCGCGACAGTGGGGGAACGACGGCTATACGCGACGGCCGGGGCGGTAGCCGACGCCGGGGCGGTCTCCTTGGGGACGCTGCTGACGTTGCTGCTTCTTCGATCCCTTCTTCTTCTTCGAATTTGATTCGTTGCCGGGATCGGCGGGTGCTTCACTGCTGCGACTCGGGTTCGGGATCGTGTGCACATACTCACCCCGGAAACGACCGTTGGCGTCGTTGCGACGTCGCTCGATGGCTTCTTTGGGTGGTTTGGAAGGAATCAAGCAATCGCAACCCTCACCGATCAAGTCGGAACGCCCTGCTTCACGCAATGCATCTCGAACTTCGAAATAATTCTCCGGCTTGAAGAACTGCATCAATGCCCGTTGGCCTTTGCGGTCGCGAAGCGCCTTGGCAATGTAAACCTCTTTGAGAGTGAACGGATCCAAACCGGTGTAGTACATGCTCGTGGCGACATCCAACGGTGCGGGGATAAAGTCTTGGACTTGGTCCGGTTTGTACCCATTCCGTTTCAAAAAGACCGCTAATTCGATCATGGACTCAATCGAACTACCTGGATGGGAAGCGATAAAGTACGGGATGATGTACTGCTTCTTGCCCGCCTTGGCCGACGCTTCCTTGAACTTGTCGGTGAAGAATTCGAAGTCGTCGTTTGCGGGCTTGCGCATCTTGAACAGCACGTCCGGATCGACGTGTTCCGGTGCGACCTTGAGATGCCCGCCAACATGATGCTGTGTCAATTCTTCGATGTACTCGGGGGATTGACGGGCCAGGTCCATACGAATGCCACTGGCTACGAGGACTTTCTTGATCCCAGGCAACTGACGGGCTTCCCGCATCAACTCGATCACAGGCGTGTGGTCGACACCAAGGAGTTTGCAGACTTTCGGATGGACGCAGGATTGGCGTCGACAGACCGCTTCGACCTCTGGCCGCGTGCATCGCATGTGATACATGTTGGCAGTCGGGCCTCCAATGTCACTGACAATCCCTTTGAAATCCGAATCTTGGCTCATCTCTTTGATTTCATTGAGCACCGATTCCTTGGATCGGGATTGAATGATGCGGCCTTGGTGGGCAGTGATCGAACAGAAAGTGCAGCCACCAAAACAGCCTCGCATGATCGTGACCGAGTTCTTGATCATGTTGAAGGCAGGGATCGGCTCCTTGTAGCTTGGATGCGGTTTGCGTGTGTACGGCAGTCCGTAGATGCGATCCATCGCTTCCTGGCTGATCGGCAGCGCTGGGACGTTGCATACGATGGCCTGGTTGCCATGACGCTGGACGAGGCGCCTTGCGTTCAGTGGGTTGGTCTCGTTGTGGATCATTCGAGTCGCGATCGAGAACGCTGTCTTGTCGCTGCTGACTTGCTCGAACGTAGGCAACTCCAGCACATCGGACGGAATGGACTCGGATGCTCCCAACGCAAAGGCCACCCCTCGCATGTCTCGAAGATCTTTGACGGTCTCGCCAGCTTCCAATCGACGAGCCATCTCCACAATGGAATTCTCACCCATCCCGAATGCGACCAAGTCAGCTTTGCTGTCGAGCAGGATGCTGCGGCGAACTTTGTCGCTCCAGTAGTCGTAATGGGCCAATCGGCGCAGGGAGGCTTCGACGCCACCTGCAATCACGGGGACCCCTTTGTAAGCTTGACGGGCCCGCTGGCAATAAGCGAGTGTGGCTCGATCGGGTCTCAGTCCGATACGACCTCCCGGCGAATAGGCGTCGTCGTTGCGTACCTTCTTGTTGGCGGTGTAATGGTTGATCATGCTGTCCATGTTGCCAGCACTGATCGCAAAGAACAGTCGTGGCCGCCCGAAGCGTTGCCAATCTTCGCAGGAATGCCAGTTCGGTTGACTGACGATACCGACCCGGTAACCCGCCGCTTCCAAGACCCGGCCCAGAATGGACATGGCAAAACTCGGATGATCGATATAGGCGTCCCCAGTCACAAAGACCACATCCAACTCATCCCAGCCGCGAGCTCGAGCCTCCTCCATCGACATGGGTAGGGGCGCTTTGGCCAAGGGGCCATGCGGCTGACGCTCCCCGAGATCGTCTAGATACCGAGATACCACGTTTCCTGATATGGTGGTTCCCACCGTGGAACACGAACCTGCCTTGGATTCGTCCGTGGAGGTTAGGATGGGAAGATTCGGAGACGCCACGAGGGTAGCCCTTCAAAAGGATTCGACCAAAAACGTAGTCCTATTGTAGGTGGGCTACCCCTTTCGTCACCTGCAACCGCCCGGAATCTTTCGTAATTGCAAGCGGAACGGCGTGAGCGGTCCGGTCACGGCGACCCGCAAAACCTTTCAATGAAGGTCGTGGCGTAGGCATCCTGCCTGCGAACGGCACAACATGTAGTGCACGCATTGCCGATTTAACGGCACATCTTGACAGGCTAGAAGCCCTATCCCACGTTCGTGAAACGGATTGCGACTAGCTCTAAGCAAGGTCGCTAGCCGTACTCACCGGTGGGCTCGCGCCCAGCCGCTTGCATTTGGCTTCGCGTTGCGAAGGATATGGGGCTATGCGAGCACGTCGTCCATCACGCGGCCGTAGTCGATCTCGAGGCGTTTCCTGCCGGGAATCTCCAGGCTTCGTGGGTTCAATCCCATCAAGTGCAAGACGGTAGCGTGCAGATCGGTCACGTAATGTCCTTCTCCCAAGGCATGGTATCCGAGCTCGTCCGTCTCCCCGTGCACATAGCCTCGCTTGACTCCCGCCCCAGCCATCCAAATCGTAAACCCATTCGGATGATGATCCCGGCCGTCGATGCCCCCGGCTCGCTGTTCGAGCCCCGGCGTTCGACCAAACTCCGTACAAAACACCACCAACGTTTCATCGAGCAGGCAACGCTGCTTGAGATCCGCGATCAAGCCCGCAGTCGGCCCATCGACCGTTGCACACAAGCGAGCGTGATTCTCCTTGAGCTTCTGGTGCGAGTCCCATACTCCATACGCGCTCGGAAAGACTTGAACGAATCGAACACCGCGTTCCACCAATCGACGAGCCGCCAGTAGCCGTTGCCCCACAACTTTCGTCTCTTCACGATCCAAACCATACAGTTGATGCGTCTCCGCAGACTCGTCGGCAAAATCGATCGCCTCAGGAACGGCCGCTTGCATGCGGAAGGCAAGCTCATAAGCTCGAATGCGAGCCCGGAGTTCCTCGTCTTCAGGGTATTCAACCGCTGACAACCCATTCAATCGCCCAATCAATTCGAACTCTCGCTCTTGCATGTCGGCGGTTTGCGATGCATGCCTCTGTCCGAACGGAAGCGGATTCGCTGGATCAAGCGTCAACGGGACTCCCGAATACTGAGGTCCCAAATAGTAACTATCGATCGAAGGTCGAGTCACCGTGCTGGTTGGGCCTCCAAGAACCACGAACTTGGGCAGATTGTCGTTCAGCGACCCAAGTCCGTAATTGGCCCACGCTCCGATGCTGGGTTGCACTTCATCGAGTCGATGCCGTCCAGTATGGATCTGGTTCTCTGCGGCATGATCGTTGTCGGTCGTCCACATGTTCCGGACGAAGCAAAGATCGTCGACCCGTTGGGCTAATTGCGGCCACCAATCGGAGATGCCGATGCCATTGGCACCATGCGGCTTCCATCCGACTTGCATGGGATAGATGATCGGATAGACGTCGCGGACATTGATCTCCTCGGCTGGAACCGACCGGAATCGCTTCTTGTGCAATGGAGACAGAACCGGATTCTCAAACGGGGTTTTGTCAAAGGTCTTGCCTGCGTGCTCGTTCAAAGCCGGCTTGGGATCAAACGTTTCCACATGACTGTACCCGCCCGAAAGAAAGATCCAGATCACCGACTTGGCTTTGGCCTGAGGGGCGGCCAACGTCCCGTGCGGCGTTGAATCCGACGCTCGCAAGCGGCCATCGCCAGCGAGCATGGCTCCTAATGCCAAACCTGTGAAGCCCATGCCGTAATCGGCCAGAAAGCTTCGCCGCGCAATGCGACCGCATGGAGGTCCGTTGCAAGGTGATTTCCAAGTCATGATGCACTGAACCTCATCGAATGGTCACGAAATCATTGTGATTCAACAGAACACGGATCAACGATGCGCGAGTTTTCTTTTCCGAGCTCGCGAGATACTCCATGCATACCCGCAGTTCTTCCTCGCGAGGCTGCCGCCCTAGAATGCGTAAAAAAATCTCCTGAACAAATGCCTCCTCGGTCA
>JALOQW010000378.1 GCA_025459275.1 Pirellula sp. | reverse complement strand
GGTTGCGTCGTACCGATGCACCGGGAAGTGAAGATTGGCTCACCAAGCATCGACGCCGACGACCTGTCTAATCGCGATAAGGTTCAAAGAAGGTAGTGGAAGTTGCCAAACTTCCCAGCGCCAAAGGATCTTTGGCAAGATCCACTACACTAGGTCCGTTCGCTGACGTCAGTTCGTTGATCGGTATTGCGTCTAATCGACAGCTTAAAGGATTGTGACTCTGGAGCCGCTAGCCAAAGCTCGCAGCTTACGCAGCTTTCGGCCGTCTTTAGGAAATCGGGAAAGAATTGAAGGCGGTTCTTACGGCACCCGATACAACCCTCATAGTCAACACTCCTTGCCTCGGTCCCCGTTTCTGCTGCCTGGAAAGAACTCGGCGAACATGAATGCATTGTGCCGGATCGCCGTTCTTGCTTGTCTGTGCATGATCACCCCTTGGGTTGCTTGGGCACAGCAAGAGGCAACTCCCTGGAATTCGTTGCAGGTGGATTCCGAGGGAACGGCGAGTGAGGAGTTAGATCTTCTTGAACGGATCCGCGACTTGGAACGACGAGCGGAGGAGTCGGAGTCTCAATGGCACTCGCTCCAGGACTCGGCCAAGAAGAGCGAGGCCGCCAAGAGCAAATTCCCCACGATCAAGATGAACGGCGCGCTGCAAGCGGACGCGGTCATGTTCGAACAGAACGAAGTTAGTCGAGAAGTCTACGGCCAGGTAGAGAGTGGAGCTGGGATTCGCCGTGCGCGGTTGGGAGCCAGTGGCGACGTTTCCGATCGCATGAGCTACTTTTTCCAAATGGACTTTGGCATCTTTGGCCGGCCCACGTTCACGGATGTGTGGGCAGAATTCAAGGAAGTGGGACCTTTAGGCAACCTGCGTGTTGGCCATTGGAAGCAACCGTTTTCTCTAGAAGTCGTCAGCAGCTATCGCTATGCCACGTTTATGGAACGTGCCGGAACGTTTCAAGCATTGACGCCGTTTCGTCATGTGGGAGTTGGATTTCAGGATCACGCAGAGGATCTGAGCGCAACCTGGGCACTCTCGTACATTCGAACCGGTCAGGACCAATATGGCGGCTCCCTGAGTACGGATCAAGGTAATGGCCTCGTTGGCCGAGTCACCGCCTTGCCGTGGTACAGTGAATCGGGTGCGGATTACTTGCACTTGGGTTTGGCGTATTTCCTGGACGCGCCACCGCTGGGGCTGATGCGAATGCGCAGCATACCGGAGATTTTTGTTGGGGAGTTTGTTCCAGATTTGGAGCCTCGGGGCTCGAGCGGCATCGCGGTTCCGACGCGGCTGGATGGAACGCCGGCCTTTGTCGACACGGGCGTTCTGACTGGGATTAGCCTGGCCAATACGTATGGGAGCGAAGCCCTCTGGGTAAGGGGACCACTCTCTTGGCAAACGGAGGTCATGGCGCGTCACATCGACAGTGCCCATACTTCAAATGCGATTCTTTGGGGCGGTTATTCGCAGGTAGGTTTCTTCTTGACCGGCGAGCATCGCCCTTTTGACCGGAAGATCGCGGCCGTGGATCGCGTGATGCCATTTCGAAGCGTCAGCAAGAAACGGGACGGCTGGGGTGCATGGGAAGTTGCTGTCCGTTGGTCCTACCTGGATTTGACCGACCGTGACATTCGTGGCGGCGAGATGGAGAACCTCACCTACGGATTGAACTGGTTCGTCAATCCATACTGTCGTATCACATTGAATTACCTGCAGATTCAGACTACGGCGCGCCGGACACGCAACGGGGTGATCCTTGGAAACGAAATGTTCGGCACGAACACGGACGCTTTCGGGTTACGATGCCAGCTCGACTTCTAGAACCTCTCCACGGCCTTTCTGGCCTTCCTCCGGGCCCCGGGATATAGTTCAGACGTTTCGAGGGAGGGGACGATGCAGGAACCTGAGCCAAAGCCACCGGACTACGTACGAGACATTCGACAGGCGGTCCGTTTGTTGTATGGCGAATCAGCCTATTGGAAGTACGTAGCCTGCGAGTGGGCAGTGTGGGCTCCCATTATGGCTTCGCTCGGTCTGGGACTTAGGCACGGTTCCTGGCTATGGTGCTCCCTAGCAATCGTGAGCGGGCTAGCTCATCGGTTGGCCAGTCCCTCGCCAACTGGGATAGGGATGATTGTGTTTGCGGTAGCAGGCTTCGTTTTCGCAGGGTTTGCGATGGCGAACAGGAATGGTTGGATGTTCGCTGCCGCATGGCTTCCGCTGGTTAGTTGGTTTACCGTTTGCGCAATACACGGAATTGCGATGGGTTACATCGAAGAGGCAATCAAGTCTGAGGATGCCCGAGAGAAGCTTTGCGATGCAGGTCTCTTGGTGCACGCGAAGGACATTGCGTAACGAGAAAGCGCATGTTCGTTACATCTGATACGCACTACCTATCGCGCAGATAATCGTCAGATTATCGAGAGTTTTTCTTCCGAACCTTTTCCGTGATCGGAATCATCGGGCACTCTAGTACATCTGCGACACGATGCACTCACGGATGCGCGATCTAGTAATGGCTACCCATAAACCCCATTATCTTCTATTCTGCGACGGATGCTTGCTACCATCCGGTGCGCTGCATACAGAAGCGCGAGGGCGATGGCGTTTTGTGCTGGAAGAAGTCATTTCCGGTGAGAAGATCGAAGCCACCGACTGCGAAACCACCGATCATCCGGACCGAATTGCGTTGCTGGCCGTCATGCGTGGACTTGAAGCGTTGGAACAGCCGAGTCGCGTGACCTTGATTACGACCAGCCGCTACGTCGCGCGTGGCTTGCAGTATGGATTGGTAGAGTGGCGCGAGAACGATTATTGCTGGGAACACTTTGGCTCTGTACAGCCGATCCGCAATGCGGACTTGTGGCGACGAGTGGATGTCGCCCTGCGATTTCATGAGGTGCAATGTCGATGGATGGCACAGGAATCGCCCCATGCGAACGATCTTCAAACGCCCTCTGCCGATCATGAGGTCGTGGCTCGAACCAGTGTCTCGACGGTGGCAACTTCATCGCTTCCGGGCGGGGTGTCCACTTCGTCGGAGGTGGAGCGATCCCTTCCGGTCCCAAAATCATGTGACGCATTGACCTCATCGCGCACGTTTTATCGCCCCGCCGTTGTGCCGCGGGAATCGATCGAAATGCCGTCAACGCCCATTTTTCAGCCTTCTGCCAGCCTTGTGTTGAGTCATAAGACGCGTCAACCACGCACTTCACGCGTCCTATGGCCGATTCGGATGGTCTGGCGAATCATCCTTGCAGCGGATGCATTTCTTGTTTCCTGCCTGCGTTGCCTGTTTTTGTTGGATCCTCTCCGCGATCAATTTCGGCCACGAAAATCCTGATCGAATGGTGTTTTCTTCATCGTTTAGAATTTGAGCAATTATCACGGAGCCATTGTGCAAACCACATTGAACCTGCAATCCTTAAGCGACATCATCCACGGCGTTACTGCGAGCCCCAGCAGTGTTTTGGGTCCCCATCGGGTCGAGATCGCGGGGCGGCAAGCTGTCGCAGTCCGCAGTTACCTTCCCGACGCCAAGCAGGTATGGTTGCTGGATGAGCGAAGTGGAGTGCCCCGTCCGATGCGACGAGTTCACCCCTCGGGCTTGTACGAAGGATTGTTGCCCGACTACGATTCCCATTCCCCGCATTACCGCCTACGCGTTTCAAACTCCAACGGAAACACGATCGACATGCAAGACCCATATTCCGTTCCAACGTTTCTGACAGATTATGACCGGCATCTTTTCGGTTCGGGTCGGCATTGGAAGTTGTATGACAAGTTGGGCGCTCATTTGCGTTCCGTCGACGGCAATGAGGGTGTCAACTTCGCGGTGTGGGCTCCAAACGCGCAAAGCGTTCAGATCGTTGGCGACTTCAATCATTGGGATGGCAAGACGCACTGCATGCAGAAGCAGATTCCGTCGGGAATCTGGGAGCTATTCGTTCCGAATGTCGGCGCGGGCATGAAGTACAAGTATCGAGTTCGTACGCTGGACGGCCAAGTTGTCGATAAAACAGATCCATTCGGTTTCTTTGCCGAACTTCCACCGCGCACGGCTTCTATCGTCCAGCCGCTTCAACAATACGAGTGGCAAGACCATGCCTGGATGGACCAACGCCGACAGACCAATGGCTTGGACAAACCGATTTCGATCTACGAAGTCCATCTCGGCTCATGGCGAAAGTGTCAGGGGGGAGTCCATGGTTGGATGAACTATCGAGAATTGGCGCACCAACTTGTTCAATACTGCCTCGAAATGGGCTTTACGCATATCGAATTGTTGCCGATTTCTGAGCATCCTTTTACCGGGTCCTGGGGCTATCAGACGGTAGGGTACTTCTCGGTGACCAGCCGATATGGAACGCCAGAAGACTTTATGTACTTCGTCGACCATTGCCACCAGAACGGAATCGGAGTTTTGATCGATTGGGTACCGGCCCACTTTCCAAAAGACGGGCACGGCTTGCGCCGCTTCGATGGATCGGCCCTTTATGAGCACGAAGATCCTCGCCAAGGGGAGCATCCCGATTGGGGCACGATGATCTTCAATTATGGACGTCATGAGGTGCGCAATTTCCTCATTTCCAACGCCTTGTTCTGGTTGGACAAGTATCACATCGACGGTCTACGTGTAGACGCAGTCGCATCAATGCTCTATTTGGACTACTCGCGCAAAGAAGGAGAATGGATCCCCAACACGTACGGAGGTCGCGAGAATCTGGACGCGATTCATTTGCTGCGCGAATTCAATACCGAGGCGCATTCACAGTACCCGGGTGTCCTAACGATCGCTGAAGAATCGACCGCCTGGCCTGGAGTAAGCCGTCCTGTTGAGCATGGGGGGCTTGGGTTCTCGCTCAAGTGGAACATGGGGTGGATGAACGATACG
>JALOQW010000377.1 GCA_025459275.1 Pirellula sp. | reverse complement strand
CCGACGTCATGTTAACGGGAGGGACCGAAGCCGCCATCACCTCGATCGGTGTGGCTGGATTTGCGAACATGCGGGCCCTATCCACTCGCAATGACGAACCCGAGAGAGCTAGTCGCCCTTTCGATCTCGATCGCGATGGCTTTGTTTTGAGTGAAGGCTGTGGTGTATTGGTGTTCGAGGAGCTCGAGCATGCAAAAGCCCGCGGAGCTCGAATCTATGCTGAGATCCTCGGCTACGGAGGCTCGTGCGATGCAGGACACATCACGGCGCCCGACGAACAAGGTCGCGGTGCAGCGCGAGCCATGAAGAATGCGCTCGCTGATGCGAAACTCAATGCATCCGACATCGATTACATCAATGCTCACGGCACCAGTACGCCTCTCGGCGACAAAGCCGAAACGGTCGCAGTGAAGTCCGTCTTTGGGGAATCGGCTCGATCCGTAGCGATCTCGAGTACGAAGGGGCACTTGGGTCATGCCTTGGGCGCCAGCGGCAGCATCGAAATGATCCTGTCCGTTCTCAGTTGTTACCGAGACATCATCCCTCCGACGATCAACCTGGAAACGCCCGACCCCGCGTGCGATTTGGACTACACACCGAATCAACCTCGCGAACGTCGAGTGCGGTATGCGATGAACAACAGCTTCGGCTTCGGTGGTCACAACGCGACCATGATCTGCGGCAAGCTGAGTTAGTTCGGCTTGCTATTCCCATCGTTCGGATCGATTCTTTTTCTTTTCGCCCGTCTGCTTTTTCTCCTGCAGACGCCTCCGCTTCGAGCCAGCCGAGGGGCGCGTGGGCTTGCGGGGGATGACCGGCTTCATCGCTTCCAACAACAGCCCACGGAGCATATCCCGACAGGCTTGCAGATTTCGCGATTGTTCGCGATGGACCTGGCAACTCAGAACCAAGACCCCTTCGTCGGTGATGCGATTCAACGCCAACGCTCGAAGTCGATGCATCGTCTGAGGAAAGAGCACCTGGGTTTGTGCCAAGTCCCACCGCAAAACTGCTTTGGAGTTGACTTTGTTAACGTTTTGCCCCCCAGGTCCTCCGCTTCGTGCAAAAGATGCTTGCAGTTCGGACGCTGGAATCGTCAAATGGGGAGTGATGATTAAGTCTTCCATAAGGTCCTAAAGGTAGCTTGCGATGGCCTTCCATGCGAGATCCGAACACGCCATCTTCTCCCTACACGCCCTCTTCATTGTGTGTACCAGCGTCATTACGTGGTTTGGTTGTTCGAGACCAGGAACATCCCAAGAAGGTTCGCCCTCGCAAGCAAATTCGCAGCAATCGGTCACTTCCCTTTGGACCCGCTTGCAAGGGGAAGACTGGCCCAGAATGTTGGGGAGCCGTTACGATTCCACGAGCACCGAAACCGGTATCCTCACCAATTGGGGCAAGTCCGGACTGAAGATTGTTTGGACACAACCGACAGGAACCGGTTACGGCAATGGGGTAGCTGCCCTGGGACGATGGTTTCAGTTCGATCGCTACGATGGCAAGGAGCGGCTCACCTGCTATCGCGCGGAGACCGGAGAGCCGCTTTGGGAGTGGGAGTCCCCTGTCGTTTATCGCGACGCCTATGGATACAACGATGGGCCGCGCTGCAGTCCATTGGTCGATGGCGAACATGTGTATGTCTATGGCGTGAGCGGCACGCTGGCCTGCATTTCCATCCGCGATGGATCGCTGCGATGGAAGCGGGACATGAACCAAGAGTATGGCGTCATCCCCAACTTCTTTGGAGTGGGTGCCTCGCCTCTCGTTTATGGAGATTTGCTCCTGGTCATGGTTGGTAGCAGTCCCAAGGGACCTTGGGTTGGCAGATATCCGACGGTGAATGATTTGCCGCGAGCCAAACCGGATGGAACCGCCATGGTCGCTTTGAATAAAGCGACAGGAGAGGAGGTGTACCGCGTTGGAAACTACTTAGCGAGCTATTCCGCACCTGTTATCGCTCCTTTGGGTGGACGCGACCATTGCTTGGCCTTCGTCCGCGAAGGGTTGTTGGTGTTTGAAGCAGCCACCGGAGCGAGCGAAGCGTTCTTCCCATGGCGAGCCGCAAGCCTCGAGAGTGTCAATGCTGCTTCTCCCGTCCCACTCGATAACGATCGGATTCTGATATCCGAAGCGTACGAAATTGGATGCGCTATCGTCCAATGGCAAGGCGGTTCTCTCGTCCCTGTCTGGAAAGATCCGAATGGGCGCAGCGCCCAATCGATGCGCACGCATTGGGCAACGCCCCTTCGGTCAGGGAACCTGCTATTCGCAAGCAGCGGCCGCAATCCTCCCGACACCGATCTGCGTTGCTTGGAGCTCACTGAGGAGGGACAACCTAAACTGCGATGGAGCCATCGCAATCGCGATCGAGGTACCGCCTTGGTCGTCGATGGCCATTGGCTGTGGTTAGGGGAGCAGGGAAAACTGCAATTGATTCCGATCGATTCTGCGGACCATAAACCGATCGCAGAGATGGACTTGGGGGCAATGCTCGATCCTGTAAACAAGCAGGCCTACGTCAATCCTCCAAGTTGGGCACCTCCCGTTCTCTCGCATGGCCTACTCTACATCCGAGGCAACGATCGAATCATTTGCCTCGAACTGATCCCAGAATGAGGTCATTGAACAAAATGATGCACCGAAGACGCGTTTTGGGAACAGGCTTGGCTGTCACTGCGATGATGACAGCGAGTCCATGCATCAAGCCGGTTCATGCCATGCCACGGGCTCGAAAAGGCGAAGACCTGATGTCGTGGATCGCGAGAACTGCGGGGGCTTGGGATCAGAACTTGTACTTGAAGATGCTCGGAGCCGCAAACCCATTCAAGGAAGGGGATGCCATTCTCGGAGTGGCGGCGGACTCGGAGGAACAGCGGCTACTCGCTCGAGAATTGCTCAGCAATACGCGTATTGAACAGATCGATTCCCATCCGCCCTTTACCGATCGGATGAACGGGTGGATTCAGAGCTGGGTACCCGCACAAGCCGCCGCGTCGATCGGTAGTATGACTCTTGGAGAGCTTAAAGGATATTTGCTGACCCGTTCCGAACCGGAGATTCATGCCATCAAAGAGGGGTTGTCAAGCGACACGATCGCATGCGTTGTGAAGCTGATGACCAACGATGAGTTGATTGCGGTCGGAGCCAAAGTTTTCAATCCACTTCCAGGGTCGCAGTTGGGGGCTCGCGGCTACATGGGAGCTCGCATCCAACCCAATTCACCCACCGATCATCCAGACGACATTCGCTGGCAAGTGTTCAATGCCTTCGCATTTGCCGTTGGCGACGTACTCATCGGAACGAATCCGGTTTCGAGCGAGGTATCTTCGGTGCGGGCTGTCGAAGAGACGCTCAAGGAGATTGTTACTGGCTTTGAGCTGCAGAATGTGTTACCGCACTGCGTCCTGGCGCATATCGACATTCAGGCCCAGGTCGAGCGGGAATCGCCCGGTTCGACCGCACTTTGGTTTCAGAGCATCGCAGGTTCCGACAATGCGAATGGAACGTTCGACGTGAGTGTCGACAAACTGGTCCAACATGCGGAGAGTCGCAGCGGTCCGTATGCGCTCTACTTTGAAACGGGCCAAGGTGCCGACTTCACAAATGGGCACGGCTATGGGACGGACATGGTGATCCATGAGTCGCGCAAGTATGGTTTGGCTCGCGGATTGATGCGCGTGGTTTCACTCTCGCGACAACGAAGAGGACAGAGTTCGCAACCTTGGGTCCATGTCAACGATGTCGCAGGATTCATCGGTCCGGAAGTCTTCCGAAACAAGGAACAGCTCGTTCGATGCTGTCTCGAAGACATCGTCATGGGCAAGTTGCACGGGCTGATGATTGGCTTGGACGTTTGCACGACGTTGCACATGGACGTTTCTCTGGATGATCTCGGTTGGTGTATCGAACAGATCATGCCTGCCAATCCAGGTTACTTGATGGCGTTACCGACTCGCATCGATCCGATGCTCGGTTACCTGACCACTGGGTATCACGACCATGTTCGGATCCGAGAACAATTCGGTTTTCGGGTCAATGATGCCATGTGGAGTTTCTTTCAAGAGTTGGGGGTGATCGACCAAAGCGGAAAACCTACCGAGCACTTCGGAGACCCCGTCTGGGTATACCAACAGTTTTGCCGCCGAACCGGGGACTCGCGAGATTCCGGCGAAATCACTGCGGACGCCGAACGAATCCTCGAAGAGGTTCGCGGACGAGGGGTATTGATCAGCCGCGGATACCACGGAGTTCCAAGCCAATTGCCGCTGGAACTCGATCAGGAAGTCCATCGCATTTACAGTGATGCCAAGGAGTGCATTTGGGCGGAGTTGCCTCAAGACTTTGAAGCGGCCATTGCCCCTGCGGTTCCGATCGCGACTCAAGCGGTTGATCGCCACGATTACATCCTGCACCCTGCCTCGGGCGAAGCGTTGGCACTGTCCAGTGTCGCCGTCTTAGAACGCCTTCGAACAGAACATGGTGGCCAGTACGACACCTTGTTCGTGGTTTCAGATGGGTTGAACGCCTTGGCCCTTTCGAGTGATGATCAAGCGAAATCGCTGCTTGCGCATCTTGAACGAGAATTGGCAGCATCCGGATTTCGGATCATGCCTGAGCGATTGCTGATTCGATCCGGTCGAGTCCGTACGGGATATCGCATCGGCGAGGCCGTGTTCCGAGATCAAGCGGGTCCGAAGCATTTGCTGCATGTGATTGGCGAGCGGCCCGGCAGTGGTCACCGTACGTTGTCGATCTACATCACTTCCACCGACGGGTCAACCTGGAGCCAGCCCTCCACGGTGGATCACAATATCACCAAAGTCGTGTCCGGCATTGCAACCACAGCCCTGGATCCCAAGCAAGGTGCCGAAGCCGCGCTACGAATCCTCCGCGAGTTGAT
>JALOQW010000376.1 GCA_025459275.1 Pirellula sp. | reverse complement strand
AGGGAAAGTCTTTGCAGGGCTGTTCGGGAAACATCGATCGAGTCATTGCCGTCGATCAGCATCCGACCACTATCGGGTTTTCCGAAGCCGAGACACAGTTCCGCCAGTGCACGGGTCTGAAATCGATCGGTTCCGACGATGGCCGTTAGTTGGCCCGGTTTCAAGCTCAGCGAAATATCGTCGAGCAATTTCTTGCCGGTGCTTTCCCGAATCGTCAGGTGATCGAAGGTCAGTTCCCTTTCAATTTTCTCAGGTTCGATCCGTACTCGATCCCCCTCACTCGATTCGCCTTGGCTCAGGTAATTAACAATTTGATGCACCGGAGTTTCGGCTTCGCGTCTCCGAGCCATGGCGATTCCGATGCGGGAGAAGGAGTAAACCGAAATGGCGACAGCGGTGCAGAGCGCAACAGCTCCCCCGAGCCCAATCGACGATTCCCGGTCAAGAACACGGATGGCGATCAGAATGGCCAGCACGGTCGCGAGAAGGATAGTCAAGAGACGAATGGTCGGAGATTTCCAGCCTCCGGCTTCGACAAGCTGCAGTCCGGTCTGGCGATACGACTGAAGTTGGGATTGATACTCATGCGCCGTATCCTCGGTATCGTGGATGGCTGCGAGCAGGGGAGCGGTATCGCACAGGTACAAAAGTTTTTCGCGCGATGCGCGCCAGCGTTCCAAGTGAACTGGCCTCTGTTTACGACGGAGCGACTCAAGATAGAAATAGACGGTCCGCAACACCAGCAAGCCGACGACCGCAGCTGCGGTCAACCAGGGGTGGATCGCGCTGGCCAACGCCAGCAAAAGAACGACATGCAACAAGAAGCGTGGCCATGCCACGTACCATGAGGCGACGGCATCGCGCACCTTGGGAAGACTATCATTTTGAATCTCGTGAAGAACGGATCGTTGGCCCGAGAGCCCATGCTCGGTCGCAAGCGCGGAGGATTTCTTGAAGAGGAGTTTTTGTACCTGGACATCGAAATCGAGGGCCGCGTAGTTGGCGGCTCGTTCGTTCAGTAGAACCGCCAAGTACTTGATCAGCGCGATGATGGCCAGCAGTACGATTAAGCCTAGAACACCGCGCAGCGCACTGGTACCCGCGTTGAGCCAGCTGGTTTGAAGTACGAAGGGACCGACGGAAACGGTGTTCGGCATGGTCCCAAGCACGGCAGCGAACGAGAGTTCTACCGCCCAGCCGATGAGCAAGATACCAAGTGGCAACAAGATGCCTGCAACACACCCGGCCAGCATGGCTAACCAAGTCGATTCCGGACGATGGATTGCCGCTGTGCGCGGCCAAAAACTCGAAAACACGGCAGCCTCGAGGCAAATCGAAAAAAGGAAACCAACCGACTCTCAAACCCAGAATAGTTCGATCGGGAGCGTGGTTTCTGGACCGATTGCAACTATTTTACCGAATTTGAAGACTGGAGGAGTGTGCCACCCTGGGGAATCGACCCTTGGAGTATCGCCACGTTGCTTTTTGTTGGCATGTTGCTTTTTTTCAACCTAGGGTTGCATTGGAGCGACATTTTTTCTCGCCGAAACACTCCTAGGGCCACCGATCGATGACACAGCGTTCGATCAAAACCAAATCTGACAAACCCCGTCTCCTCGTTGCCGACGACGACCGATGGCTATTGGAGTCGATGGCGGAATGGCTGGCAGGCCTCGGCTATGTCGTGCAGACAGCGTCAAGCATCGCGCAGACCAAAAAGATGCTCTCCAGTGGATCGTTCGATCTGCTGCTATGCGATGTCCGATTCGAAGATGGCGATGGCATGAGCCTCTTGCGCTTTGCCAAGTCAAAACACCCGACTTTGCCAGTACTGATGATGTCTGGCTACGCAGGACCGGATGCGGCTGTAGAAGCGGTTGCTGCCGGAGCATTCGACTTCCTCAGCAAACCCATCATCGACCAGGAACTACAGGCTGCCATCGATCGCGCCGTACAACAGCAACAAATCGAAGCGGAAAACTCATTGCTCCGTCAGCAACTCGATCGTCGCTTCGGCTTGGAGAACATCGTGAGCCATGATCTTCGCATGTTGAAGATCTTCGATACGTTGGACAGTGTCGCGGATGCCAGAGCCACACTGCTGATTACTGGGGAAAACGGGACAGGGAAAAGCATGATTGCGCGGGCAGCGCATCGAAAATCTAGTCGACGCGATGGTCCCTTTGTGGAGGTGGCATGCGGCGCTCTACCAGATACCCTGTTGGAAAGCGAGCTGTTCGGTCACGTTGCAGGAGCGTTTACAGGTGCCAACGCCAACAAGATCGGCAAGTTTCAACAAGCCCATTTGGGGACTCTGTTTCTCGACGAAATAGGAACAGCGACACCAGCCCTCCAAGTGAAGCTGCTGCGTGCCCTTCAAGAACTTCAGTTCGAACCGCTGGGTGGTAACGAGACCATCACGGTGGATACGCGAACGATCCTGGCAACCAATGAGAACTTGGAACAGTCGGTAGCCGAAGGAAAATTCCGCCAAGACCTTTATTACCGCATCAATGTCATTCGAATCGAACTCCCTCCCCTTCGCGAACGCATCGATGACATCCCCTTATTGGCTCAGCACTTTCTTGCGCGAGCGTGCGAAGAGTTCCAAAGAAACGTCGAATGCTTTTCACCTGCAGCCATGCAGTCCATGATGCAATATCGATGGCCAGGCAACATTCGCGAGCTCGAAAACACGGTTCAGCGAGCCGTTCTGCTATGCAAGGGAAGGCAAATCGATAGCGATCTGTTGCCCCGCGCTTTGCAAGAACCCACTTTCGCGCCGACATCCTCAACGCGACTGTCGACACCCGTGTCGACGCCATCGTCCCATCAGTCCTCGCCGATGTCCTCCGAGATCTCGTCCACGAATCCATCCTCCGGGGCGATTGCTTGGAAAAACAAAACCTTGAGCGAAGCGCTTGAGGAACCCGAAAGAGCGATCATCCTCGAGGTGTTGCGAGCCAACCAATGGAATCGCAACATCACTGCGGATCAACTCGGAATCAATCGAACGACACTCTACAAGAAGATGAAGAAGCTCGGCATCGAAGCCTTAGAACCAGCATCGTAAAGCTGGGCGGCATCTCGACAGCGGCATCTCAAAACGAAAAAACCCTACACAGTCAGTCACGCCCGATTTCTGACTGTGCAGGGCACTTTCCCAAACCGCAAGCGAGTCACGCCCGAAGTCTCTACTCGCAGTTTCTTAGCGGGATATTCGTATTGTACCCATGCACCTCGAACCGAACACTGCGCCGGGAAAGTTTTTTAAAATTTTCGAGATTATTTTTTCGGGCTGATGGTTGCTTGTCTCACGCCGTTCGTTGCTCGTTGCGGTGCGAACCAGTTTTCGATAGGCTAGCCGATCCCTTCGAGCCTTGAACGCATTCGCAAATTCATCGTTTCCCATGAAGTGTTTCCCATGAGTGACAAGGTCACGATCGATGGTGTCAGCTTAACTCTTGCGGGTCCCGTCAAGAATTCCGCCAAGTGGATCGGCCAAGAGGAGCCACTACGACAACTTGTCGCGTGCTGGCTTACGGTGGATCCCGTAGATCTTCCGCTGACCCCACGACTGGTTGGGGTCCCGGGTGTTGGCAAGACCGCTCTGGCGATGGCGGCCGCTGCGGTGCGAGGGCAGGAGCTCTACATCTATCAATGCACGGCGGATACGAGGCCGGAAGACTTGTTGGTCACCCCCGTGTTGGCGAGCGATGGCAAAATTGCGTATCACGCTTCGCCTTTGGTCACCGCGATGATCCGAGGAGGGGTATGTGTTCTTGATGAAGGGAACCGGATGAATGAAAAGTCTTGGGCTTCTTTAGCACCCTTGTTTGACCAGCGACGTTACATCGAATCGATTGTTGCCGGGATCACTATCACAGCCCATCCGGACTTCCGAGCCGCGGTAACGATGAATCAGGACGACTCCACTTATGAAATCCCGGACTACATCTTGAGTCGCTTGCAACCGACGCTTCAGGTTGGTTTTCCAAACCGCAAGGATGAACTTGCGATCCTTCAATACCATCTTCCCTTTGCAGAACCTGAGGTCTTGGCCTTAACCGTGGACTTCCTGCAGAACGCGCACGGGATGAAATTGGATTTTTCGGCACGCGACGGGATCAACGTCTTGAGGTACGCCATCAAGCGCCTGGCCCAGGATCGGACTCATCCCCTTTCGACCGATCAGGCATGGCGGGAGTCCGTGATCGCATGTTTGGGAGAGGAAGCCCTGGATTTGGCGGAGCTAGCTCGACGTCGCAAACAAGCCCTAGGGGGCGATACCCTTCCGATGGGGTTGCAAGATTTTTTCTTTGATCCGGACGATCCACTAAGGCCCCAAGATGAGTAGTACCCTCGCGTCGCAGGCTGCCGACGAGGCGGATGTGATTCCCGATTATCCCCTGCAGCAGCCTTGGTCCGACTGGGTGCCTCGGTACTTGATCCCGATCGATCCCAAGCGCATGGGACATTACTTTACCGATGTGTTGATCATCGGCGGTGGGCTAGCAGGGTTGCGAGCAGCACATGAAGTGGATCCTTCGCTGCGGACAATGATCCTGACGAAGGACAAGCTCGAGGAGTCCAACAGCGCGTATGCGCAGGGGGGGATTGCGAGTGTCTGGGACCCGGAGGATCGGTTCGACAATCACGTTCAGGATACCTTGATTGCAGGAGGGGATTTGTGCGATGTACCGACCGTTGACATCGTCGTTCGGGAAGCACCCGCGCGCGTTGCTGAGTTGATCGATTGGGGGACCCGGTTCGACTCCCTGGATGGACAGTTAGTATTGGGGCGCGAAGGAGGGCATTCCCATCAGCGCATCATCCACGCCCTGGGCGATGCGACCGGGAAGGAGATTATGCGGGCCATGATCGCCCACACGCGTGGCCTGAAGAACATCGAGGTTT
>JALOQW010000375.1 GCA_025459275.1 Pirellula sp. | reverse complement strand
AAACGGTAAACAAAGTAGACACCACAACCAGGAGCAACAGGGCAACGATGGCTACTGCCCAAAGGCATCCTTTGGATCCCGACGTCTTCGTTTTCGCGTTTTCAGGTGTGGTCATGCTGGAGAGAGGAATCCATGGGATGAGATTACATGAGGGAGCTTAGCCCGGAACGGATCGCCTTCATCTCGTCTCGAAGTCCTTGCAGCCCTCGCTTTAGCAGACCCGCAACCGCCATCTCCGACTTCCCCATCTTGTCTGATATCTGCTTCAGCGACATCCCTTCAAGGTAGCGCATCCGGATCGCCTCGCGTTGGGTTTCCGGAATTTGCTGAAGGCAACTGGCTAGAACGACCGCTGCCTCATCCCGCATGACACGTTGGCTTGGAGTGGAGGACTCGGATGGCAGGCTGCTGGCGATGTCAAAGCCGCTACTGTTGTCGCCAGTGGGGGCCGCCATGCTGATTTCTCGCCGAGCGGATCGCTTTTGGGTAGCGAGATGCTCTTGATGGGCTGTAGCGATATTGTGTTTGAGAATATTCCTGAGCCACGCCAAGAACGACTCGACGGTTTCTCCGCGGAAAGCCCCAAAGTCTCTCGAAGCTTCAAGAAATGTCGCCTGGACGACATCCGCAAAATCCAATCGCCCTTGGATGCGATCGTCGAGCATTCGTTGCGCGATCACATTCAGGTAGGGACGAAAGCGAATGAGCAATTCGCCCCGAGCATTTTCATCTCCTTGCTTTGCGGCCAGGAGTTTTTCTTGCGAATCAAACAGCATGCAAGGCCGTTAAGGGGACACCGCAACGGTATCGCCAGTGGGGGTGGATGAGATGGGCGGTGGAGGAACTTGAGCGATCGACAGTACATAATTGACAAGATGCCATAGGTCGTCCGGTTGGAGCCCTGTATCTTCGCTGGATGCGGCCAAGGACGCAGCAGGCATAGGACTACCAGCTATTCCGTAGCGGATACGGCGATAGATATCGATCGGTTCTCGTCCCCCGCGCAAATGCCCCTCGACAATGCTGCGCGGTTTCAAGTGCTGAGGCTTCATTCCACCCCTGGCCATCAATGGCGCAATCTCATCCAAGTCGTCTGGATTCAGCCCAATCTTGGCAGTCCATTCTTTCGTCCAATCGTCGTAATCTGGAAGTTTCGTGCCGGTTCCGTTGCCACCTTCACCATGGCATTGGGAACACGCCGCCACTGGTCCAGCAAAGAGCTCCTTCCCTTTTTGAATCGAGGCTGCCAGTTGCTCGGCGTTCTCAGGTGTTTCGGAGCCAACTAGAGGGAAAGGCGGTGGTTCAAATTCTTCGGTGGCATCGCTGGCTTCGACCCAACGATCCGCGATGGCCGTCAAGAGATCCTCTTTCTCTTCTTCGTTCCCCATCGCAGCATCCTGCAGCAGCGCGCGTTCGAATTCTCCGCGGATGGAAAGGAATACCACGTAATCGACCAAAGCATCGATTTCGGAGTCCTTCAGCTTGTCGAAGATCGGCATCTGCGTCCCGGAGAGTCCTTTTCGCAACACGCGAGCGATATCAGCCTTCAATGGTTTGGCTGATCTTGGTGTGCTTTTGTATTTGAACCAACCTGGCCGGAAATCGCGAGGGTACGGATTCTGGCTGGCTGCCACAACTCCGCGACCTTGACCGCTCAAGCCGTGGCACGAAGCGCATTGCTGCGAGGAATACAGACCAGGAACACTGGAGTCACCGGAAGCCAATTTGAGGTTTGCTTCGGTGAACAGTTCCGTATAGGGGGCTTCGCGAAGCGCTTCCGGTATCTTCGGGGCATCGACGGTTCCGAACCAGTCCTTTAGCAGTGTCTTGGCCTGGAGAAGCGGCTCGTCCATCTCCGTATCCTGGCTGATTTGCATCGAGTGAGCGAATAGGTAGTTCGGCTCATGGAGATTTGCATCTTGGATCGGTTCGCGGCACCCAACCAAGCCGAGTAGGCTTGCCAAACTACCTGCGAGGATCCAATGCCTGGTGGAGGACTTCATGATTTCGACTCGTTCCTTGATCGCGAGGGGGGCTAGTGAACAATGGATGCGTTGGTTATTGACCGTGACGGGCTAGGAAGCCCGTCCTACATCTATAGCTCGTGACAGGTGAGCAGTAGATGCACTGTTTATCGAACAGGTTATTGCACGGGACGGATCGCGATGTCTTTCCATTGAACTTGGAAGGGCCCTTGATCCGCGCCAATGGAATGGACTTGCAAACCGATGAATCCGGAGTCAAACGACAACGTGTCGGTGATATCTTCGACGAGCTGTCCGTTGATCCATGTCTGGATTCGCTTGCCATTGGCTCGAATGTGATATTGGTTCCATTCCCCCTTTTTGAAGTGTTTGTGGGGTGGCTGGTCCGGTGAAATCCAATTGCGACCCGTGGCTTCCCCATAAACATAACCTGCCGTGCCGCCGTTGGCTTCAATTTCAACCTGCGGTCCATGGACGCGGCCTGAATCTCGCTCGGCCAGGCTCTTGGATCGGATCTGCACGCCAGAATTTAGGCCGTCGTCGACCTTGACTTGAAATTTGAGTTCGAAGTCTGCAAAGTCTTGGCTTGTGCAAAGAAAGGAATTCGGGCTGTCTTTGGAAGTGGTTCCAAGGATGGTTCCATCGGAAACGCGGTAGACCGCCCAGCCGTTGCGTTGTTGCCACCCGGTCAAGTCGGTTCCGTTGAACAAAGGTTTCCATCCATCACCGGAAGGGGCGGGTAAACCGATCGCGTGCTCGTGCCGCACCACTTCATCCGCGGAATTCGACTCCTCTCCAACGCAAATCGAGCATACCCCTAACAAGCCACAGGCTGCGAATAGGGCTCGGGCAAAAAAGTAACTCATGGTTCCCTCATTCTGGGCGGATGATTCTACTAAGATGACGGTTTGATTTCGACATCCCCATTTTATCCTCGCGCAATCTTTGCTACTAGCAGTCAATCGCTTTATGGAAAACCCAACGCATCTTGGCCAATTCCCCCAATCTCGCCTTCGTCGATTGCGTCGATGGAGCTGGTCTCGTGGCATGATCCAGGAAACCACGCTTCATCCATCGCATTTGATCTGGCCGATCTTCGTCAAGGAAGGCACTGGCGTTCGAGAGCCGATCGCCACAATGCCAGGCGTCGATCGAGTCAGTATCGATGTGGCCGTCGAGTGCGCTGCTCAAGCCGTTGCGCTCGGGATTTCGTGCATCGCGATCTTCCCCGTGACCCCGCCGGAGTTGAAGACGGATGACGGCCGTCATGCCTTGTCCCCAGACAACCTGATTTGCCGAGCAACACGCGCAATCCGCGAATCTTGTGGCGACGCGCTCGGAATCGTATGCGATGTTGCGTTGGATCCGTACACCACACACGGTCACGATGGAGTGATTATCGATCAAGACGTTGCTAATGATGCCACGGTGGAGATTCTATGCGGACAGGCGCTCAATCAAGCACGAGCCGGCTGCACTGTGATCGCTCCCTCGGACATGATGGACGGAAGAATTGGTCGGATAAGGCAAGCTCTCGACGGCGAAGGCTTCGCGCACGTCGCAATCATGAGTTATGCGGCCAAGTATGCATCCGCGTTTTACGGTCCCTTTCGTGATGCCGTAGGCTCCGCCAAGAATCTCGGTGGCGCATCCAAGAAGACGTACCAGATGGATCCCGCCAATTCCAACGAGTCCCTCCGCGAAGCGGCCTTCGATATCGACGAAGGTGCCGACATCATCATGGTCAAACCCGGCATGCCTTACCTGGACATCATCAGGCGATTGCACGATCATTTTCCAGTTCCGATCGCTGCCTATCAAGTGTCTGGTGAGTACGCCATGATCAAGCTGGCTGCACAATCCGGTTCACTTGACGAACGGGCCGCCGTTCTCGAAAGCATGCTCGCGTTTCGACGGGCTGGAGCCAGTTGCATACTCACTTACTTCGCCAAGCAAGTGGCGGAATGGTTGCAATGAGTAGAAGACCGCAGGTTGTTATCACCGACTTGATCACGGAACCGCTGGACTTTGAACGAGAAGTTCTAGGGGACGAAGCAGACGTGGTCGCGCTGGAAGCCATGACGGAGTCGGAACTGATTGGTCGAATCGAAGATGCCGACGCGATCATGGTCTATCACTACTTTCGCTTCACCCGTTCCACGATCGAGCGACTCAGACAGTGCAGGGTCATCGTCCGGCCTGGCGTTGGCTACGATGGCATCGACATCGTGGCCGCTAGGGATCGAGGGATTCCAGTTTGTAATGTGCCTGACTATGGCACGGAAGAAGTCGCTGACTCTGCACTAGGGATGGCTTTGTGTCTCGCGCGAGGCACGCACTTCCTTAACAGCCGCCTTAAGCGAGGATTAGGGGCATGGAATGTTGACGCTGCGACTCCCATTCCTCGATTGCGAGGGCGGCGTTTCGGGATTGTTGGGTGCGGTCGTATAGGAACTGCCGCGGCACTGAGGGCCAAAGCCTTCGGTTTCGATGTCGCGTTCTTTGATCCCTACGTCAAAGACGGATGGGACAAGGCGCTCGGCATCGCGCGGGTCGGAAGTCTGCACGATCTTCTCACCTCGTCGCATGTTCTAAGTCTGCATTGCCCATTGACCCAAGAAACCCGCAATTTGATTGGGAAACATGAGATCGAAGCGATGCCAGTGGGTTCGTTCCTGATCAACACTAGCCGCGGTGGAGTGGTCGACACGATGGCCGTCATCGACGCATTAGCCTCAGGGAGGCTGGCTGGAGCCGGCATCGATGTCCTAGAAACCGAGCCACCCTCGTCGGACAGCAAGATTCTCCAAGCGTGGCGTGATCCCAATCATCCCGCTCACGATCGGCTGTTGCTGAACCCTCACACCGCCTTTTACTGCGATGAAGGGTGCAGAGAATTTCGAACCAAAGGAGCGCAGGAAGTGCTTCGTGCACTGCGGGGGCA
>JALOQW010000374.1 GCA_025459275.1 Pirellula sp. | reverse complement strand
CCAACTTCGTACTCCACAACTTGGTTTGGTACAAACGCGGGAGAAGCCAATAGATCATGCCAAAGGTCATGAAGCCGTTCCAACCAAGCGCCCCTGAATGGACGTGTGCGATGGTCCAGTCGGTGTAGTGCGACAGAGCATTAACACTCTTGATCGACAGCATGGGACCTTCGAACGTCGACATACCATAGAAGGTGATGCCTACAACGAAAAACTTCAAAATGGGGTCGGTCGTGACTTTGTGCCAGGCACCGCGTAAGGTCAAGAGCCCGTTGATCATCCCTCCCCAGGAAGGCATCCACAACATCAAGCTAAACAGCATCCCAAACGTGCTGGCCCACTCTGGAAGTGCCGTGTAGTGAAGGTGGTGAGGACCCGCCCAAATGTAGATGAAGACCAGTGACCAGAAGTGAATGATGCTCAGCTTGTAACTGAACACCGGGCGATCGGCCGCTTTGGGCAAGAAGTAGTACATCAATCCAAGGAAAGGCGTTGTCAAAAAGAACGCGACCGCATTGTGGCCGTACCACCACTGCATCAACGCATCCTGGACCCCTGCGTAAATCGGGTAACTCTTCCACAAACCGATCGGGACCACCAAGTTGTTGAAAACGTGCAATACCGTAACTGTCACGATCGTCGCGATGTAGAACCACAAGGCGACATACATGTGTCGCTCGCGACGATTCACCAGTGTCATCAAGAAGTTCACACCGAAGAACAGTAACCACACGACAGCAATGGCCAAGTCGATCGGCCACTCGAGTTCGGCGTACTCCTTGCTTTGCGTAATGCCCAGTGGCAAGGTCAATGCAGCCGCAACGATGATTCCTTGCCAACCCCAGAAGTGGAGTCGACTCAGCGTGTCACTCCACATCCGGCATTTGCACAGACGCTGCGTGCTGTAGTACACCGCCGCGAAGATCGCGTTCCCAGCGAACGCGAAGATCGCTGCATTCGTATGGAGCGGTCGGAGGCGGGCGAACGAGAGGACGGCTGATACGTCACTCCGAAAGACTTCAACAATCCATGGTGCAGCCAGTAGGATTCCAACCAATACCCCTGCCGCCGTACCGACAATCCCCCACACGATGGTGGCTGTCACGAATAATCGGACAACCCCGTCGTCGTAGCTGAACTGTTCCATCACCTCCGAATCGGAGGACACATTGTGAGTCGTTGCCAGAGACGATGCAGACATGTCTTGCAAATGAATAAGGAGGATCAATCAGTGTGGGAAGATTCAGTCGTTGAATCGTTGTCGTATTGTAACCTTGGAATCGACCGGTGTTGATCGCGGTAACTACCTTTGATCGACGAAATCACCGCGACAGATTGAAGCAACCACCCATGTTTTCCGCTATTGAGATAGCGATAACTTTCATGAATCGGTCAATTCGTTCATACCTGGGGTGCTTGGCTCTTATCTTCGGCCAACAGTGAGGGCAACTGCTGAGCAAATCCGATCAGGATGCCCAGGCAGCCCACGCCAATAATGGCCGGGTAATACCAAGACGGATTGCGGGCATACTCCCCAGCTTCCGCAAACGAAAGGGTGTCGATGGATTTCCCTTCTGGAAGAGCCTGTAATGGGGAGTTGGCGGTCATATACCAAAGGAGTCCGCCCAGTCCCAGAATAATCGCCAGCAACAAAGCGATCCCCATCCGAGCCTGTGGTCCTGCGATCCGCGTTGCAACGATGCCGGCAATCCATGCCGCGACGAACCCGACTCCAAGTTGGATCAAAGACCAGCCGAGGCTTGCCTCGTTGGTGTCTCCGACGAAAGCGAATCGGTTGCCCAAGCCAAACCAGGTTGCGGCAATGCCGGCCATGCATATGGCCGCCATGAGAAAGTAACCGGTAACCGCCGAGAGGATGGCACGAATCATGAGAATGTTCCCTGAAAGTTGTCTGAAGCCTCCATGCATCGATGGAGTTCGCGTGGACCCTGCATCGTCGACCCTGGATGAGGTGCCCCCGCATGATAAGGCGAATGCTCTGGGGGCGGCAACAGCCCGAAGCAGCCGTTGGAGGGAATCTTGACTTTTCTACTTTTTTTCAGGGGGAGCGGTGCGGAGGGGGACTAATTGCCATTCCGGAACAACCGGAAAACTCGGCGCAGTCGCTAGACCTGACTTCACGGTCCGTTAATAATTCGAGTCACTGAGAATCAGGGCGGAAAGCTGCGGTTTGAGACGGGGGCAAGGGTTGTAGGGATTCCTCCTGCATCTCTTCTCCTCTTTCCTCGGATCATTCGTGCGATCGCTGATTGACTGCGCCCTAGGCTTTCGCAGACCTGAGTCGCATGTCGAACGAGGTAGTGTTGATGGGTTTGTATTTCAGAATACTTGAGTGGAATCATCGAATGAGCATTGATCGAAAATCGATGACCCGCGGCTTGACGCTGCTGTTGGCGTTGGGAGCGATGGGTTTGTCAGGGGGCGTATCGGCCCAAGAAGCGGCACCGGCTCCAGAGTATCCTCCTTTGGAAAAGGTCGTTGAAGGCTACACCAAGATGGAGTCGAAGTCTCCGGATCGAGGAACGCTGTACAACGTCTGGACGAGGGAAAAAGACGGGCAGATGATGCTCGAATTGCCCAAAGACTTCGCGACCAAGAAGTATTTTATCGCGCTCACGGTCAGCAGCGGCGATCGCTTTGCTGGACTGCAAGCCGGCGATTACTACGTCTACTGGCGTATGTACAACAAGCGTTTGGCGCTGATTTTGCCTGAGTTGCAAATTCGATCCAATGGCGAGCCGGAATCGAAGTCGTCGGTTAAACGGCTCTTTACCGACACCGTCCTGCTGGACGTTCCCATCGTGACCATGGTCCCGCGTGGCGGTCCGATGATCGATGCCGACGCGCTCTTCGTCGGCCAGGCATCCAAGTTCTTTGGGCCTTCGGTGCGGATTCAGGATCCCCAGTTGACAAAGATCGTAAAGGCCAAGCCGTTCACGAAGAACACTGAGATTGCGTTTGAAGTCGTGACGGCAGGTGGCAAGCTTCAGACCATCCACTACTCCTTGAGCGAAGTCCCCGAAGATACCGGCTACAAGCCGCGCAAGGCGGACCAACGTGTTGGATACTTTGTTACCAACTATACGGACTTGGGCAGCTACGACGACGACAAGAAACGGGTTCGTTACGTCACTCGCTGGAGATTGGAAAAGCGGGATCCGAACCTGAAGGTCAGCCCACCCGTCAAGCCTATTCGATTTTATATCGAGCATACGACTCCCGTCCGATATCGCCGCTGGGTGAAGCAGGGGATCGAACATTGGAATGACGCGTTCGAGAAGGTCGGATTCTCCGATGCGATCGAAGTGCTGTACCAAGACCCACGTTCACCCGACACGATGGACCTGGATCCCGAGGATGTTCAGTACAACTTCATTCGATGGTTGAACAATGACATCGGAACAGCCATTGGGCCAAGCCGCGTTCATCCGATGACTGGCGAGATCCTGGATGCTGACATCGTCCTAACCGACGGATGGATTCGCCACTTCAACTTCCAATACCATGACTTGATGCCAGAACTGGCCATGGAAGGAATGAGCCCTGAAACGATTGCGTGGCTTGGTTCCCATCCTGAGTGGGATCCAAGGCTGCGGTTGGCTCCTCCTGCTGAACGCAAGTTTTTGCAAGAGCGCTTTGCCGCTCAATCGCGTTTGCCTTACGCGGGCCATCCACTAACGAAGGTGGATTCGCGGCTGCTCGGTGATCAGCCGTACGATGGTCTCGTTGGGCGAACCAGCCAGGTCAATGGCTACTGCGCCGCAGCCTTCGGAAAGCAAATGGACATGTCGATGGCTCGAATGGCACTGGATCTGATCGACCTGCTCGAGGATCCCAAGCCAGCCGAAGGCACAAAGCCGGAAGACAAGAAAGCCGACAAACCGATCGAGGACATGTTGGATAGCATGCCAGAATCCTTCATCGGACCATTGTTGGCAGATCTCGTCGCTCACGAAGTCGGACACACTCTCGGTTTGCGACACAACTTCAAGGCATCCGGAAACCTAACCTTGAAGGAGATCAACTCCAATGCGGTCAAGGGTCAAAAGACCCTCGCTACATCGGTCATGGATTACATCCCGATCAACATGCCGTATCAATTGGATAGTGAAACCAAGGGTGATTACACCATGATCGGCATCGGTCCTTACGATTACTGGGCGATCGAATACGGCTACACGCCTGATGAGGCCAAGCTGCCGGAGGTTCTTAAACGAGCCAGTGAACCGGAGATGCAGTATGCGACCGATGAAGACACCAGTGGTCCGGATCCGCTCGCACGCCGGTACGATTACTCCAAAGATCCTCTTGACTACTGCGAGAACCAGATGCGACTGGTCAAGCTCTATCGTGATCGCCTGCTGGACAAGTTCGTCAAGGACGGAGACAGTTGGGCCAAGGCTCGAAGAGGTTACGAGCTTACGCTAGGCGAGCAGACGAAAGCCATCAGCATGATGGCGAACTGGATCGGTGGCGCCACGGTCAATCGAGACAAGAAGGGAGATCCGGGCAACCGGCCATCTCTGATTCCTGTTCCCGCTGAACAACAGCGCAAAGCTTTGGAGTTCGTGATTCGCAATGCATTCCGAGATGATGCGTTCGGATTGACCAATGAAATCCTCAGTCGACTGACGGTGGACAAGTGGATTGATGAAGGAACCCGCTCCATGGGCGAGTCGACCTTCCCGGTTCATGATCGTATTCTCGGCATCCAAGCCAGCGCGCTGACTATGTTGATGAATCCAACGACCTTGCGACGTGTCTTCGATAACGAGCAATTGGTTCCGAGCGATCAGGATGCGATCACGCTTCCTGAACTGATGAATCGACTGCAAGCCGAGATTTGGTCCGAACTCGATGGCAAGTTCGAAGGTGAAGTGTCACCTCGCAAGCCACGGATCAGCTCGTGGCG
>JALOQW010000373.1 GCA_025459275.1 Pirellula sp. | reverse complement strand
CGACGACGATCGTCAGCGCCGCCGCGATCAACGAAACAATTCGCAGGACATTCAGCGCGGAGCCAGGTTGCACCAGCTCAGCTGCGAGCGGAATCAAAACGCTGATCGGAGATGTAAAACCGTGGACCGGCGGCGGTCCCTGAAGCGGATGATGGGTTAATCCAAGCCCGCGAGCAGCATTCTCCGCATGACGAATCGTGATCAAGGCATCTTCCCAGACACGCTCAGTCGCGATCCAAAATCCGATGCGCACGCTGACGGCAACGGCGATGAATGTCCACATCCAAACCCTACGATAATCGATAGGAGACGAAGACGTTGAGGAATCGCTTTGCTGTGTCGCCATCGACAGGCCCTACGGAAAGAAGTATCTCATCACATTGCGTAGACGTTAAGGATACTTCCTGGAACGCGATGGCATAGTGGAGGATGGCGTTACGATCGATCCGATCGCAATCCCGCAATCAGGTCGGCAACCGCTTGAGACTCCGGGTCCATCGAGGAAATCGCCTGTTCCCAAGGACTCGACTCCCCTTCTCCCTCTCCGCTCGCGCCGTTGATCAAATTGATCGCGACCAATACGTCCAATGGAGTCATGAATCCGTCATCATCGACATCCAAGTACGGAGCGGGCTTCGTCGATGTCGTGATTGCAGGCAACGCTCGATTTTGCTGCGTTGTAATCTGAGGTTGATTCAATTCATTGATCAACCACAGCACATCGAGGGGTGAAACACGGCCATCATCGTCCACATCACCCGGCGAGTCGAGGTTGTGCCAACTCGTCGGGAGTACAGGTGGAGGCGGGTCTTCCACAATCCTTCGATTGATGTGGTTGATCACCAACAGTATGTCGATAGCGGTCAAATATCGATCGTTGTTGACATCGAAGAAGGGGGGCGGGCCAATGGTCGAAGTAATCGGCGGGAGTAAGGCGTTACTATCGATGACCGTCGGTCGATTGATTTCATTGATAAGAACCAATACATCGAGTGGGCAGACGGTTTTATCATTGTCGACATCAAATGGGAGGACACTATTATGCCATGACTCGGCAATTCCTCGGTTCAACTCAACATCTGAGACTTGGAACTGACTGTTGTCGTCTCCCAATCCGATCAAGTCGAACAAGAGAGTAGCTGCCACTCCTTCCTCCATGTTCGATAGGTCAATAGCGACATCGATGGATTGACTCAGATCCAATTTGCTTCCGTTCGATACTCCTTCGATTGAGACCTGAGGTGCAAAGAATACTGTTCCATCTGGCTGGATATTGAGGATGGCATCGCTGTCGGAGAGGCCTGTCATCGGCGAAAAGAGTCGCTGCCCATCATTGACTTCGAGCAAAGCCACTTCAATAGCATCGCCTGGCAACATCGAATTGCCGTTGGTGCTCAGCTGGATACCGCTCAACGTGAATCGCAATTGGCTCATACCGGGTGGAATGACGAAGGATTGAGCAAGATCCGAAACCAACGTCGTTGTCTCGAAGATGTTGGCCCGTTGGTCTTCAACACTCGCTTGCCCCACGATCGACCAGCCGAATCCATTGTCGCTCGGATTCGATACATTGAAGTCACCGTTGACGATGCCTGTGCTCGAGACCGGGCGTTGCGAAAGGGCATCCTGGATAGGTATGAATGCAATCCCACCGCCATTGAGAGCTCCCTCGACAACCCAGCCCGTAAATCCTCCCACTGGAATACTGCGAACCACCTTCAGCACTTCCCCCTCCATGGTCGATGGCAGTTTCCGGATTCCCGGAAGGAGCGTACTGGACATGAGCAGCTCGCTGTGCCGTCGCTTGTCCAATTCGCTGTAGGTGGGGTCGAGCCATAGTGGATTCTCTCCAACCTCCACGAAGGGGCGTCCTCTGTCGTCCAATTCAATTCTTGACTGGAATCCTTCGAACGAGTTTGTGAAGCCGAGCAGGTGCCCCAATTCGTGAGTAATGACGGTAAGAGCGTCGAATCGTCCTTTCGCAGACTCGTTTTGTGCCAACCATCGTCCCGAATCATCGATGGTAAACTCCTCATTCCCCATAGGAGTACTGTCGATGAACCAACCGTGCCCCGCGGCAT
This sequence comes from Pirellula sp., assembly GCA_025459275.1. Classification (GTDB taxonomy): domain Bacteria; phylum Planctomycetota; class Planctomycetia; order Pirellulales; family Pirellulaceae; genus JBKCUI01. Next base: position 2,864 of record JALOQW010000373.1, on the reverse strand, counting down.
CATCGTCGAGAACGATCGAAACCTCCGAAGCGAGTCCGTCCCCTTGCAATCGATGGATTTCCGCGTAGCCCAGCTGCGTCCCGGGGAGTGATTCGACGCGAAGATGGACTTGCAGACCGTCTAGATCGATGCCTGTGGCTTGCCACTTCTGAAGACTGCTTTGCAGTGTTGGTCCCAGGTCGAACGCCGAGACGAGGATATCCGAAGTCGACGCAGCCAGGATCGACGAATGGGCGAACCCTGCCCCGATCACACGAGACGTGGCTCCAGTTTGAGCGTAGGTATCGAGGAATGGCGAGAAATGGGCGACCAATTGGAACGAGGAACCATTCGGCATGACGCTAATGCCACCGCGATCGATGGGTGTTCGCAGTGCGGACTGGGCCGAACCGATCCGAGCGAGCTCGCGGTTTTGGTAGGTGTACCATTCGACAGGTACTTCCAATCCTTTGACGCGCGCAGTCTTGCCAATGAAAGAACTGGGACTACTGTGCTTCACGATCGCGTCGATCGCGGCCCCACCCTTCAGTTCCTGGATGGAGCCGTTTGGAAATTGGACTTTCGCCTTGCTAAACACACTTAAGAGTTTGTTGCCGCCACCCCGAATGATGAGTCCCATGTCGACATCGGAGCTCCCTTCCATCATCGGGCTCTTGCTCAAGTCAGCGAGAGTTCGCCATGCTTCACCCGGTTCTCGCATCGTCTGATACAGTCGCTGCATGTTGCCGGAGTAAACGTCCTTGACGAAGTTCGCGCGGTGTGCGATCTGTGTGATGGTGGCGCCAGCCGTACCTTGCAGCATCAAGGCCACGATATCTCCGCGGCGGATGTCCGGGAGTTTTAGCCTGCCAGAGTTCACATCACGGATAAGATTCGCCAGCTCAGTGACTTGCTGCTTGCTGGCGAATGGCAAGTCGAGAATGTCCGTAAAGGATTCACGATTGGGGCTGAGCAACCGGTCGGCGAGATGGTTCCACGGACCCTCGAAGGCGTATTCTTTGTCAGTCAGAATGGATCGCAACGCTTGAGCTTGTGAGTATCGAAACTGGTCCAACTCGGACTTCAGTCCACTTTCTCCACCGGGAAACAAACGTTGCATCTCAACGTCTACCTCCAACAGAGCCGCTCTCTTACGGTGCTGTGTTAGGATGTGTTGCTTCAAGAGCGGTTCCAGATAGACATCAGGTGCATCGGCCTTCCCCGCGCGGATCGCCCTTCCGATCTGGCGATACATGGTTCGAGCGCTGTCAAGCGTCGGGAACATGCGGCTGATCGTTTCCATTTCGCTGCGCCGAATCATATCAGGGAGCTTCTTGAGGACGCTCTGGTGATTGTAAGGGGCAGATAGCGTTGGGCCATCCGGATTGTTGACGAGGTGCATTGCGGACGCATGAAGGTTGATGGCTTGTTCATGGAGGCTGATCTTCGCCGTTTCATCGAGGATGCGTCCACTCTGCCGTATCTGTTTGTTGACCATGCTCTTGATGGTCTCCCGATACACCACATTATGTCGGGTGTTGAAGTCAACGATTCGGTTGCCTGCAACGCGCACTTGATCCATGAACCCAACGCCTCGTAGCTCCGAGACAAATGCGTTGACGGCTTCATGTGCTTTTTGACGTGTGCTGCGATTGGTCGCGACTTTTCGGTCAGGCATCCAACTCGTATCCGTTATTTCGCTGATCAGGCTTTCCTCGACCTGCTGCTTCAAGTGCAAGCTTCGTGGATCATCGTCCTTGATAGCGCTGGTGACCCTCTTCTTCAATTCGCTGCGTGCCACGCGATGCACTTCGCGATCCATGGTTCCATGCCATCCTAATTTCGCGGATTCAAATGCATCATGAAGACCTTGGACCTTCCTAAAGAATGCCCCCTTGATGTCGGGAGGTTCGATGGCTGTCCGCAGCGAGACTGCATCCGCAACGACTCCCGGTTTCACTTGGCTCGCCCGGAACTCGCGGACTTGCTGTGCATATTGAACGATCTTCTGGACGTCCGACTTCAAGGCCCAGACATCGGTATCTCGGAAAGCTCTCGACTTCGCGTTGCCGGACATATCCGTCAACCGCATATCGCCGATGTTCTCTTTCACCCCCTGCAAGAAGCTGGTGGGAATCGCACGTCCCTCGTGCGAGTACTGCACCACTTCTTGATTGAAGCTGGACCTGTATCCATAAGCATCGGTAACATAGCCAGTGAGGGCTCCAAGAACGCGATCGCGATCGTTGTAATACATGCCGACACCCGCATCAGCTGTATTCAAGAGGGTCCCCACAACGAACGCGGCACGGAATCCGAACATGCCCGCGACGGCGCCCCCAAACATCTTGACTCCATCCCAAAGCTCCAGATTTTCATTGCCTGGCTCGGATGCTGCTTTGGCTAGTCCCCATGCTCCCATGCCGAAATTGACGACGGCAACTGCAGGGGCGAGCGGGGGGAATGCGGCAGAGATCGCGAACATTGCCAACGGTACAGCGATCTTGCCAAAATCCTCAATCACTCCCGATGTGAACGTCACCATGTTGACGTTGCCGATGGTGACAGCGTTTTCAAGGGCCAGCTGACGTTCTTGATGCAGCTCGCGGACCGCGGCAGTTAATGGGTTCCAGAGTGCGCTCGCAGAAAGACCGCTTGGATCAACGTGATTGACTGGGTCGTTCAAGCCATATCGATAGAGGTTGGGGTCCCCTCCAGTAAAAAGAGAGGGGTCCTCGCTCACAAATCGGCCGTTGGCGGGGTCGTAGAATCGGGCACGGTTGTAGTACCAACCCAGTTCGGATTCCCAAGGCAAGCCCGCGAAAAAGTAACGGTTATCCACCGTCGGGTCGGTGCGCTGAACGATTCGTCCGTAGGCATCGTAG
>JALOQW010000372.1 GCA_025459275.1 Pirellula sp. | reverse complement strand
GAAAGACGGCTGTACGAATTGGTGGATGGTACTTTGGTCGAAAAGAGCATCGACTGGCAAGAATCGCTTTTGGCTGGGGTTTTGCTCCACTGGTTGCACAGCTACCTCGATTCGAATCGCATCGGAGTGGCCACGGGAGCGGATGGTATGACCCGATTGTTTGGGGACACGGTTCGAGGGCCGGATGTAGCGTTCGTCGCTTGGGATAGAATGCCCAATGGCAGCATCCCAACCGAAGCGATCCCCGACTTGGTTCCCAATTTCGTGATTGAGGTGCTCAGCACGAGCAACACGTACGCGGAGATGTCGCGTAAGCGGCGGGAGTATTTTCACGCCGGGGTAGATCTGCTTTGGATGGTGGATCATCGAACTCGGACTGTGACCGTCTTTCGTTCGACCCAGGACTTCACGGTTTACTCGGATGACCAAATCCTTGACGGTGGCAGCGTGCTTCCTGGCTGGCAAGTCAACATCGCCGAGCTCTTCAGCCGCCTCGACCGCAAGCCATGATTGCATCATTCACGATGAATTTCGAGACATGCTTGCTATGTACCCAGGGATGCAGCAGATCGATCCGCCGGGAAATTACCGAAGAATTTCGTTGAGCGCGTATGGGTCGGGCCATAGAATCGGTGTTCCATTCTTAGGAAGTCGAACACATGTGGAGACTCTCATGCGCTGCGTTGTCATGTTCCTGATCACATTTTTTGCAATGAACACGTTTCTTTTCAGCCAGGACATTGGAAACGACGCGTCTGCCGCCAACAAAAGTATTGGATCAGGCAAGGTCTTTCACTTTCGAGTGACGGAGTTCCGGCTGAAGAAGGAGCAAGATCTCAACACAGTACCTGGTCAGATCGTTCTATCGATCGATGAGATGAAAGCGAATGGAGACATCGAGATTATCGAGACCATGAGACTTACGGTATTGGATGGCCACCCAAGCGTCATGAAACAAAAGAAGACGGCAGCCGTAACCACGGGTACAGTAAACGTTCCCTTGGGGTTTCCCAATCGTGGTGGGCAACCTGGCGACCGACCTGGGTCGCGTTCCGGTCCGCAGGGAGAAGCAGGAGGTGGAATTCAACAACGGAGTATGTCGTACGTTAGTTTGGGATCCACAGTGCAATTGACTGCGCATGATTCCAACGGGCAGGTTTTGGTAATGCTTTCGTACAATGCCGCCCGGCTTCATGGAGACTCGTCAGAGGATCGCATGCCCGACATCAAGGAATTCTCGATCGACACAACGCTGCTCCTGGATCCTGGCAAAACGACCATAGTGGGTGGATCGAATGCTGATTCCACAAGCTATCTGGCTATTTCAGCGAATTAGTTTTCGCGACGAACTGGAAGTCCGTCGCACCCTAAAATTTGGGTACGACAAAGTACCAGGGACAGCATACCGAATAGAGGCCAGGCCTTGTGCCCGAGGAACGCAACCGATTTGGTTTGCGCAGCAGGAACGAAGTGATTCGAACACGATTGCTTGAAACCAAAAGGGGCTATCGGTTTTGGAGGCCAAGTCCGCTCCCAGGCGAGCATTCTTGTGTGTGAGCGGTTTGGCGCTAGCCACCGGTGTTTAGAACAGACGGCCAGCGCCTTGTCGCTCATGATTGAATCTTCCAGCTCTACGATCCAGAAGGCGTCACTAATGAAATTGATCAAGGCAATGACTTCTGGGATTCGGATACGCTGGCGTACCGACTGGATGACCGGCTCGTCGCGATCTGGTACAAGTCGGCAGTCGATCGTTGTTTTGTCTGAACGGACTTCGTTAGGCATTCGCTAACGGACTTCTACAACCGATCAATGAAGGTGGCGATCAGACATTTTGTTGCTCTACCCACGGAGCTACAATGTGAGCCCATAGTTCGCACAGGCAGAGCAGCCCGTGAAGCGTTTTCCGATCAGTGAAAGGTAAAAGCAGATTTAACAAAACCACGCGATTGTTTTGCAATGACTCCGCATCGCCAAAACAGTGTCAATCCGCATGATCTTCACTCCAGTAACCTCGAATCAAATCCAATTTGCGTTGAACGGTTCGCTGGGAAATTCCTAGCTCTTCAGAGATCTCACATGAGCTGTGTCCTTCCATTCTACGAACCGCTATCGTTCTCAAAATGTCGTCAGGCAGTCTGGCCAAGAGCTTTTCGCACTGTTCCTGCATCTGCATTAGAATCTCCGGTGGAGACACTCGGTCGACGACGCACTCCAACCCCGTAACATTGCCGAAAACTGAGTCGCCTCTAACGTGCCCGCCACCGCGTTTGAGACTTCGATTTGCTCGTGCTTGGTCTGCGATGTCATGCCGAGTCCAGGTCAGAAGTAAACGCCACAACGACTCTCGATTTTCAATCACGGGCAGCTTCCCTCGATCGGCACAAACGCAAAGGGCTGTCATCACGCCTGCGGCAATGTCCTCTTCGTCCGATACTCTTCGATTCATTGTCTCCATTTTTGCTCGTGAGTACGTGACCAATCGGTCAAAGAATCGATGCCAAAGCTTCGCGGCCGCATTGGGATCGCCGCGACGGAGCTGTTCGAACCATACGGTGATTGACTGAGGCGAATCAATTTCCATGGCGGCTATCCGAAACATCAGTGTTTTCCCAGATCGGCAACGGCCAGCCGTCGGAGTCGGCCGCGTCGATCACGAATCCCCATTCGCCTATTCCTTGCGTGACTTTTATCATAACGCTGTGCTTTCCCTGGTCGAGCGTGTGGGTGAATTGCTGTCGGCCTTCCGCGATACCAACAATACCCACATTTTGATGAACCAATTCCTCGTCGATCCATAATTCGTGAAGGTCGTCCGCCCCGAGCCGAAACGTCACCTCCTGAGGCTCCTTCAGCTCGAAGTCTCCTGTCGCATATGCGATTGCATGTTCGGTTCGATCAAAGAGCTTCGTGAAGTCGACTTGCGTTTGGGGCAGTGCGGAGTAAGTACTTGTTGGTTCGGCGGTCCCACTTCGGCTCAGCAATTCTTCTTCGATCTCGGTTGGGCTCGCCAAGGCCTTCTGTTGGTCTGCGTCCACCGGAATATCAAGCGGACCGTAGAGCTTCCACGATTGTTGACTTAGCATCCATTGCCGAAGCTGTTTACGCCTCAAGGCCCACACCTCGTCATCGACGTTCCCTGTTGCTCGATCGAGCATCTCGTCAACCACTCGGCTTCGCCAACGATCATCGACCTGTTGATCTTCGTGGGTATCGGGACTTTGTCCAACTTGCGTCAATGCATTGATGAGGTTGATTGTAACTCGCCACTGATCCGGCGAGTCCTTTGCTGCTGGCGTAATGTAGTCGGCCACTTCGATCGAATCCCCGAGTGCCAAGACGGATTGAGCGTAAAGCTTCAAAACGAATCGGCTGGAATACGGAAAGAATTGAATATGCTGCAGCATTCTGTCTGCGGCGGTCTTTGCGTCGTCTGTCTCGAACGCGTCTACGCTACTCCAATACAAAATTGATGAATAGAGTGCACGTTCTGAGTCCGATAGGTCCTGTGGCGGACCAAACTTCATCAACTGGTTTAGCGCCTTCTCGTGTTCCTCGATCGCCCATTCGAATCGGCCGCGTTCATGAAGTGCAATCGCAAAATTAAAGTACGCTTGAGCGAGCTTTAGGTTGAGATTGCGGCTACTAGGCTCACGGTCAACTAATTGTTCTGCCTTCGCAATTTCTGCTCGAGTGTTCGCTACGGAATGAAGAATGTTGTCCGTAGACGCGTACGTTTGCATAAAAAACAGGATGAACAAGCCAGCCCATGCAAGAGTGGTGGCAGCCTTGATCGGCCAACCCCGATTTGTAATCACTGTATACATTGTCAGCAAAGCAAAAATGACACATGCGATCGGTGCGGCCCAATCCAAGATCATGCCTGCTCCGACGACCAAGGTGATCCATCCCTCTCCGAAAACGATGAAGACAATTGCAACCCATGCGAATGCGAAGCACAGGTAACTAAAGAAACCGGAAACTCGACTCTGGTTTCGGACTAGCGGTCCAGCGACCCAAGTTTGAATCGCACCAGAAATCCCGAACCAGAAAAGGCAGAAAAGCGCTCCGTTCCAAATTCCTACGGTCATACCCGACCTCAGTCCGTAGGTGGTTTTGTTGTAAAGCAACACTGCGCGATTGTACGGAGTTTGGCTGGAAAGACTTGGGTAACGCTCAAGCAATTCATTTGTAGCCGAAGGTGAGCCAGGGTTTGCTGCCAGCTTGAATAGCAAGTTCATATCACCCGGTTCCAGTTGGCTGTCGATTAAAGGCGCTCCTGCACCGCACATGAAAGCAAGCAGGCCCGACAGGAGCCCAACTGCCAAGCCAACTCCCCAGTCCGCCGCAGCATTCTTTGGCTTGACTAGCCTCGCTGTCGCCCAACCGATTGCGATCGTTGCAAGGAAGAGAATTGGAACAGCGACATATTGAATCAATTCTTGAGTTATCCAAAAGAACGCCCATAGCGGTTGATCGTCGCGCGCGAAATTCGCATAGACATTCTCCAAATTCGCGCTCCTGCCTCCGAACGCCATGATCCAAATGCCAGCACCGCTTCCGATTCCTACGACCATCGCGATGATTGGCACCCAAACGACGTTTCCGTAGTTACCAGCCAACCACATTCGGGCAAGTTCGAGCAGCGATGGCGCTCGGACATGCAACGGTTCGCATCGTTGAAACGCGCGAAGATCCGAAGCGAACTCTGATGCGCTGGCATAGCGATTGTTTGGATCCTTTTCCAGGCACTTCAGGCAAATCAGTTCCAAGTCCGGATGAATCTCGCTGTTGACCGAGCGAAGTTTATGTGGCGGATCATTCATGACAGACATCAAGGTCGCCATCATACTTTCGCCTTGATGAGGCGGGCGACCACAAAGCACCTGATACAGGATCGCACCAAGCGAATAGATATCGGTCGCTGTGGTCACGCCCTTTCCGGCAGCTT
>JALOQW010000371.1 GCA_025459275.1 Pirellula sp. | reverse complement strand
CCCCTCCTCCATATCGATGACGAAGAGCAATTCATTCTTGTTATCGAAAGGGAGCATCTTGAGTGGTACCAAGCGCAGCGCGCCAAGACTCATGGCTGCCAGTGTCAACCCAGCCATCAAGAGGAGAAACACAACCGCCCGAAAGCGATTCTTAAGGAGCGGCAACATCAGGGGTCGAAAGAAGCGATAAAGCCTGGTCTGCCGCACTGCTTCGGGATCGTACGCTTCTCCCAGGTTGTCCGGAACGACCACCTCCTCGGATGCATGCTGAGAGTGCGGCTTGCCCCAAGTGAGAATGTGATAGGACAGCCAGGGGGTGATCGTAAATGCAACGAGCATCGACATGCCCATAGCGACCGGAACATTCAGCGCCATCGGGGACATGTAGGGGCCCATTAAGCCGGTAATGAAGAACATCGGTAGAAAGCTGACGATGACGGCGAGAGTCGCGCTGATCAAGGGAGGTCGAATCTCCGCCACAGCCTCGAGCACGATTTTTTTGGTGGCACGTTTGCGATGTTCGAAATGCCGAGCGATGTTCTCGACATCCACAATGGGGTCATCGACGAGCAATCCCAACGCAAGGATCAACGCGAACAAGGTGACTCGATTGATCGAATAACCCAAGAGCAGATTCACGGCGAGCGTCAGTCCGAATACGACGGGTACAGCGATACAAACGATGAGGGCTTCTCGCCAACCCAAACCAAACGTCAGCAGTAGGATTACGATAAAAATGGCGACGCCCAGCGCTTCGATCAGCTCATTGACTTTCTCATTGGCCACGATCCCATTGTTTCTCGTCACAATCCATTCGACATTGTCGGGAACGATCTCCGAACGTAACCGATTCGCTTCTCGCAGCACCGCATCCGCGACTTGAACAGCGTTGGCACCTCGTTGCTTGGCGATGGCGAGAACGACGGCAGGTTGCGATCCTCGCGAACCTGCGCCATTCTCTTCTTGCGATGAATGGTCAGATACGGAGTGCTCCTGTGAGGACCCGATCACCCAGCCTGGCGACCATGCATGGTGCTCAAATTCTTTCGCAGCCCCCCAGCCATGGCGAACGTAATCGATCACTTCGTCGGGACCATCGGAAATGTTTGCGATGTCTTTGAGATACACAGGTCGTTGATCAACCACTCCCACAACCAGGTTGCCGACATCTGCGGCGGATGCGAGAGGGGGATGAACCGCGATTTGGAACTCTTGGTCGAGACGCGTGGCGGTGCTCGACGAGCTGGCCGCATTGGAGGCTGCGATTGCCTTCTTGACCTCGAGAAGCCCCATGCGATACGATCGCAAACGATCGGGGTCGAGATCGATCGAAATGGTTCGAGGTTGGCCACCTACCAAAAATGCGCGGCTGACATTGGGTACAGAAGCTAAGCGTTCTACGAGCTCTTCGCCGATGCGTCGCAGCGTAAAGCTATCTCCATCCGCGCCTTGCAAAGCCATCGTCACAATTGGAACATCGTCGATCTCAACCGGCTTCATGACCCAACCGGCCACCTCGCGAGGAATAGTGTCGATGTTCTCATTGAGCTTTTTGAAGAGCTTCACCAAGCTCCGTTCGCGATCTTGTCCAACGTAAAAGCGGACCGTGATGATCGCGGCGTCATCGCGCGACATACTGTACACATATTCCACGCCGTCGATCTGGTAGAGGATTCTCTCTAGCGGAGAGGCGACGAGTTGTTCTACCTCGGCTGCCCGATGGCCTGGGAAACTCACGTAGATGTCAGCCAACGGCACGACGATCTGCGGATCTTCTTCGCGTGGTGTAATCCAGAGCGCTGCGAATCCGAGGACCAGCGACACGAGGATCAGGATCAATGACAGTTGCGATTCAAGAAAGAGCTTAACGATCCTTGATAAGAAATCGCTCGGCTCATTCGACGACGGCTCATTCTGCGATGGCTCTTGATTCATGGTGCTGGGTCCTTGATCTCGCGTGACGGCACCAGCACTTGCTCACCCGCCTTCAATCCCGAGAGGACTTCCATTCGGTCTTCGATCTTTCTGCCGAGTTGCACAGACCGTCGTGCCAATTGGCCGTCGCTCAACACCTGAACGAGCGTGAGTTGACCCACGCGTTGTACAGCGGATTCAGGGATCAGCAACAGTTGTTCATCGTCGAGTGGAATCAGAATCCGTCCGAACATGCCGCTGTAGACTCCCGGTGGGCATGGTCCGGAAACCTTGACTTCGAACGATCGGCTAAAGACATCCGCTTTCGGTACCACTTCACTGATCGTGGCAAGGCACTCATAACCCATTGATTCGAGTTGCGCTGGCACCGTCTGCCCCACTTCCAGTTTTGTGGCGAGGGATTCACGTACGTTGGCGACGAGCTGCATGTGGGTGGGATCGTAGAGCGTTAACAATGGCTGGCCGGGTGTGACGGTATCCCCCGTTTGCACGAGTTTGTCGACGACGATTCCCGAGAACGGTGCGACCACCGTTGCAAAATCCAAATAGACTTTGGCCTCTTCGACAGCTCGATTGGCTCGATCCACATTGGCCTGTGTCGTCTTGAGACGAGTCGTAGCCACGTCGAGCTCAGCCTGGGAGGCTGACCTGGACTGTTCCAATTGTCGAACACGCTCTGCCTCGATCTGAGCCAACTGAAACTGAGCTACTGCGGAGTCACGATCGGCTTCGGCTTGTTGAACTCTAGATTTTTGTTCGTCATCGCTCAGTCTTGCAAGAACCTCCCCTTTCGTCACCCGTTGACCGGCCGAGACGCGAATCTCGAGAACACGCGCTAGAATCTTCGATGCAACGTTGGCTTCGTGCACCGGCTTGATGGCTCCGACTGCGGATTCGTAGCGAGGTTGGGTTACTTCAACGACCGGAGCAAACTCGGCACCTTCAGGTATTTGAGTTCCTTCGAACGTTGATGCGATCGACCCTTGCGGCTTTGAGTCTACCTTTTCACGAAAATAGCCCGACAGGATTGCAAGCAGCAGGATCACGCCTGCAATTCCGGCAATCACTAGGATCCATTTCCATGCAACAGTACAGATTGTCTTGATTGACTTCCACATCGAGGTTTGCCTTCACAGATGACTAGATCGCTTACTTGTTGCGAGATCCGTTGTATTCTCCCAACCGCTCTTGCCGAGGCAGATGGCTCTCCAGATCGAAATGGGGGCGTTCATGGGAGTTCACATAAGCAGCGATGTCGAGCGCTTCTTTTTCGGTCAAATCGGTATCGTCGAGCGGCATGGCCAGCTTCAGCCAGGCAGCGAGCGCATCGACAGACGACAATCCAGCTCCGTCGTTGTACGAACGCGGCCCCCATACCGGTGGATTGTCCTTGTCCCCTTGGCCATCCGATTGATGGCAATCGGCACAACGCTTTGCATAAAGCGCTGCACCTTGTTCGATATTGGCGAGGTTGGAGCGGATACGGAGCGGAGGGATTCCTCCTGGTCCTATCGGTCGATCAGGATTCATTTGGAGCGGTAGCCCAGCCGACAGCGATGTTATGTAGGCAGTCACGGCGACGGAGACTTCGCTCCCTAATGGAGGGCGTGTTCCATTGCAGCTTCGCATGAAGCAATTCAGGACCCGGTCTTCCAAGGTGATGACTCGTCGCTCACGTGGCGACCACGCGGGATAAGCGGTTGCAGTGCCAAGGAAAGTGCCGGCCCGAGGGTGTCTGCCGTTATCCAGGTGACAACTTCGGCAATTCAGTCCGTTCCCAACGTATGCTCGCGAAAGGGGGTGGTCCTTCGTGTCTTGAACAATCGCTTCCCCTAACCGGACAACATCTTGAAGGGGAGATTGCTGCGCGCCGCACCTCCCAGGGTGAAGAAAGAAAGCAGATATGGACACAAAGATGAACGAAATACGGACACCAGGAAACCGCGAGCTACGGTTGTGAAGTCGTCGGTGGCTGTCCGAATGTTTCCCGCCATCGGGACTTGAGGCTGTCTTGCAATCGATCTTGGAAGGCTTTTGGCATCTCATATGGCTGACCATGTCGATAAAGGGAAATGGTCTGGCGAATGTTGTCGATGACCACTTGGCAGGGATCACAATCTGCCAGATGTTGCGAGAACTCGTCGCAAAGCTCCGAAAGCTCAGCGCCATCTACGTATTCATTCAAGGCTTTTAGGAGTTCTTCGCAGGTCATTCCGGGGATCCTCAGTCGGACTTCATCTTAGATCCGAACGCAGCCAAATAGTTACACAGAATCAAGTATGCCGATGGTCCGGTACGAGGGCCTGTTCGGGATCGCCGAATTTGCTCGTCAATCGTTCCCTGAGGGCCAGTCGAGCTCGAAGCAGTCGCACTTTGACGGTCGATTCCGTCAGCTCCATGGCCTCCGCCGTTTCGCGTACCGAAAGTCCCTCGACATCCCGCAAGAGGAAAACGAGGCGATACTTTTCATCGAGTTCCTGCATGGCATGTTCAATTTCCGATCGCAATTCCGATTGCTGTGCGATCTCCTCGGCCGTCCTGGTCCAGGCGGAGATGAACTGGGGATGTGGAAGATTGCTGTAGGAGTCCTCAGGCCCTAGCTCCGAAAGTGCAATCGTTTTCGAGCCCCGCCTCTTTCTCAAAATCTTCAGACAGAAATTCGTGGCGATCCTCAACACCCAGGTTGCGAGGGACGATTCCTCCCTGAAACCTGGAAGATGCTCTACAAGAGCCAGAAACGTCTGCTGAGTGACGTCTTCTGCGTCCTGAGATTGGTGGAGGATCCTAAAAGCCAGGCCGTAAACCCGAGGTTGGAGTTGACTGACCAGTCGCTCAAAGGATTCGAAATCACCAGCCTTGGCCCGATGCAGCAAATCGACATCGGTCGGTTCTTCCACATGTGGCATCTCGGATAATTGCTTCTGTTTCGCGTGGAGGGGAAGAAGGTGGCATGATCCTCAACGATCTTCTAAGAACATTGTAACCCATCATGGACGCTCCGGATCTACTCAACAAAC
>JALOQW010000370.1 GCA_025459275.1 Pirellula sp. | reverse complement strand
ACGTTTGATACTCCAACGTACTGCCTCAAGTTCCTTTTCCGCAAGCGGTTCATTGACACGGCTCACCCAGTTAGGCAAACGGGCAAGCGTGGTTATCGCTCTAAACCTTCGGCGAGGATTCGCTCGAAAGCATCGAAGTCCGCATCCTTTTTGAAGATATCACTCTTCGCGTTCCCCCCGGTTCAGAGCGCGGTAAAGGCAGTAGGCTTCGTCGGCTCGTTTTGGTTTAGGCATTCGAGAGGACTAACAAAGACCTACTCGGCAATCAATGACTCCTGACACCTGTGTTTGCTTCTGGTAATCCCGAGAAAGCATTTTCTGTTCAAATGCTCGGATGAAATCGACGAGCTGCCTCGCCCAGAATGAATCCGTCGCTCTGAGATTGAACCAGGAATGCAAGGCCGATCTTTTGACCACAGCAGGAGAGTTGGGGAGTTGGATTCGATACGATCCGTCATGGAGGATGTTGATTGGAAGCTCGTTACTCAAGCCTTCGCCACCTTCCAGCCATCCATCGGCTTCATGGTAGCACAGCTTGGCCCACCATCTTTGGCCGTCCCTGGAATCGTCGCTTGCAACAATTGCTTTGGCTTCTCCAACAATGAGTCGATCATGTCCCAGGTGATACCGGCTAAAGGTATTTTGATTCGACGCTGCCAGCAGCTATCGAACTGCCCTGCCGACTTTCCGATGTCGATGTAGATGAATCGACCAGCTGGTGGTCCTTGAGAGATTGGACCACCAAAGTTGGGAGGACCATCAGCACGATTGCTTTTGACGAGGATCGAGCATTCAAGGACCAGGTTGCCTGTCTTAGAGCGTTGGATCGCAATGGTTGTGTAATCGTTGCCTTTGCCTTCTTGAATCCCGTAGTCTACTCCAGGCGGAGGATCAACGAGGACCACCCTTAGCGGCACAGCGAATTCTGATTTGGGTTCTTTTGGCATGTTCGCTCTTTCATTCTCCATAAAACACAGCCAACCAAACCGTCGGTTCGTCAGGCGTGGTCCATTCAACCCGATGCTTCTGATGGGCTGGGATGTTGATGTAATCGCCGGGGCGCAGCTCTCTGATTTCACCTTCAATCGACAATCGAGCAGCACCCTGTAGTACAACGACCCACTCGTGCTGATCTTGATCGTACCAAAAGCCCTCAGGCGAGGAATGACCATGCGAAACGATGCGTTCGATGCGCAAGTTCTTTGCTTCGAGCAGCGTGGTGAAAAGTTCTTCGGGCAGGTTCGATGGGAAATTCGTGTAAAGGTTGTTCACGCCAATTCGTCCGGTTCAACGAGGACTTGATCGAGCAGATGTTTTAAGTTGAGCTGAAGCGACAGATCTGGCGAAGGTCACCGGTCCATCTGGCATTCGGGCAAGTCGGCTTGCAGCTGCCGAACCCTGTCGTCGGTGACCGGTGTCCCGGATAGGTAAAGAAATTGCAGTTTCGTGAGTCCGCGGAGCGGTGCAAGCCCGTCGTCGGTGACCTGCGTCCCGATCAGGCAAAGTGTTTCCAGATTGGTAAGCTCGCGGATGTGCGCGAGCCCAGCATCGGTCACCGGCGTCCCATTCAGGCTTAACTCAGACAGATTTGTGAGCCCGTGCAGATGTGCGAGTCCCACATCGGTGACCTGGGTACCGTTCAGGCCAAGAGTTTGTAGATTGGTGAGTTCGTGGAGGTGTGCGAGCCCGTTTTCTGTGACCGGCACACCGTACAGGTAAAGAGATTTCAGATTGGTGAGTTCGCGGATGTTCGCCAGCCCGGCGTCCGTGATCTTTGTCCCGGACAGTTTGAGCCCGCTCAGATTGGTCAGTTCGCGGAGGTGTACGAGCCCCGCATCAGTGATCTTCGTCCCGGTCAAATCAAGAGATTGCAGATTCGTCAGCCCGCGGAGGTGTGCAAGCCCGGCATCGGTGATCTTCGTCCCGGACAGGTCAAGAAATCGTAGATTCGTGAGCCCGCAGAGGTGCGCAAGCCCGTCGTCTGTGACCTGCGTCCCGGACAGGTAAAGAGATCGCAGATTCGCGTGCACGCGGAGGCGTGCCAGCCCGGTGTCGGTCTCTGGTGCGTCGAGTACGATTCCCTCCAGCTCCGCAAAGAAGTCGTCCCCAAGGGATGCTCTCAGCCACATTGGGACGAGGCGCGGTCCACCATCGAGATAATTGTAACGAGAGAATCGCTCCACCAACTCCCGTTGTTGGCGAGCGCGCACGAGTTCCCGGCCCACCCATGCGCAAGGCACCGCGACCGCGACAACGGCCAGAAGCAGCGTGCGCAGGCCGAATTGCGACTTGAACCCGAACACGCGAAAGGCGACGACCCACAGCGGCAGCGCCAGCGTGGCCGCGACGGCGATCAGTACCGTTACCCCCCTGGCCCCACCGCCAAAAGGCTGAGAGAGATACAAACCGACTTGCAGGCCCAGCGTCGCCAGCAACACCCAGGCCACGGACGGGGCGGCCCAGCGGCTCCGTGCGGCCCAGCGGCTCCCGTCGGCAGATGTCTCTGCGGTGGTCTCGGTCGTCATGGGATAGGCTCCGCAGGTAGCGCCGCGAACCCTCGTCGAAGCGATACCGTCAGTATACCGAGCTGAATAACGACGCCAAGAAGAATCTGGAGTCGCGATCGGGGCATCGAGGAACTCAAAGCTTCGATGATCGTGCAGGAAGCACTTTGGTGGCTGGCAAAACGAAGTCAAGACTCGATCTACTTCAAGCGGATCAGAACTTCGTTGCGACGCAGCGGACCTGGAGTAAAGGGTGGATCGTATCCAGCAGTTTCCACGCCGCTGGATTCGACGGAGTAGTCGGCGGAAAGGCCTTTGGTTGCCATCCAGGTTCGAAGCTTTGCTTCCGATTCTTTCGCGGTCTTGGTAGTGAGTTGGCCCGAGAGCCTTAGTCTTTCCAAGCGTTCCAATGAAGCTTGGATTCATCCCGTCCACCGTTCGCATAGTACACGGCCATGCGAATCACATAGAGATAGTTTTTGCTGGTTCTATGATCGACCAAGTCACTGATCGAAAAGATGTCAATTCGGGCAAAGTCTTTGACGAATGTTTTCCCGATGCCGGGTATCTCCAATAAGTTCGATTTCGTCATGAATGCCTCAAAGAGAGTGCTATCACCAAAACAATTCCGCGACATTTCCCTCAGACCATGGCCATCACAATTTTACATTGCCACGCACCACCATGAAACCTCTAGTGATCGTCGATCCACCGCATCCTTTCGCCAAGCGGGCGTCGGCGGCTTCTTTAAGCCAGCCGCCGCCTCAGATCACCCGGTTGAGGCCCCATCCAGGCGCAATCGGATCAGTTCTGCTCGATTCCGCTTGACGTGTCCTGCGACGGCTCCGACTGGTAGGAAAGTTCTGGGGAACTCATGGCTACGCGATATCCCCAACGATATCTGCACCACCGAACCAGCAGTCCACTGATATGTGCGAAGGACTGGCCAAATTCATCACCACTTTACTTTGGCCAGTGGGGACCCCCCAGGCGAGAACCGTAGTGTTGATCTTCTTGGCCTTGAACCAGGCCTCACTGGAGTGGGGCGCTGAACCGTTCGGGAAAGCTTTGATTTCGGCTCAAGGCGGTGCCGGCATCGATCGCCGTGATTGTGCCAACCTCGTCTTGGACGGTCTCGTTCATGTGCAGCACAGCGGCGACGTTGTTGGCAGAATTGAACACCGCAGTGCCACTTGATTCACTGACAGCGGCGGTATTGCCCCAATACACTTTTATTTCTTGCCGGGCGTTGCCGGTGATGGTCGGGATCTTCACCCATATGGCTGCGAGTCCGTTGGCCGCATCCCATTCCTCGATTTGATACGCCAGTGGTTCACCGTTCTTGGTCGAGAACCGCAAGTCGGCCCCATCCACCTTCGCTTGGCTGAAATCGAAGAAGTCCTTAGTAAGCCGCACTAACAGCGGAAAATCCTTCACGATCGCCGCCGCCGGTAGGTTGGCTCCTTCCGGCGTGGTGAGGATGAACATCGATCCCGAGTGCTGCCACTCCGGGTATTGCGCGTTCGCCCCCGTTGCCAAGAGTGTGAGCAGTGATGCAGCGAGGAATAACAGCTTGAGGATGTGCTGTTTCATGTAGCGTTTATCTATTGAGTCTGTTTCGCAAATGGGAAAGTTGCCGCGCGAGTCATTCATCGCGACTACGGACAAGCTTGTGAACTTCTTCGGTGATATGTTTACCAACGGCGACCGGTTCACCGCGACATGTTGCCTACCTCAGCGTTTGCAGAATAGCAAATACCGCTGAAAGAATCACGAGCCAATGAATGATGATGTTGATATAGAGCCGTTTTGAAGTGATAAAAATTGCGCTGAACACAATAGCCCAAATAAAGAACCACCAGAACTGATCAAGAGACTTTAGGCCGTGTTGGAACACAAACGGAATCGCTGCAACCAAAGAGGCCAACCACTGATTCATGCTGCGGCTCTTCATGGCTGTGATTGCAAAGCCGCGATACACCAGTTCCTCGCAGAAGCCGGCTGCAAGTCCCATGAAAATAAACACGAGGCGTTGCGTGAGGCTTTTCGGGCTGAGGTTAGCGAGATCGGAGAGGGCTTTTAGCTTCTCTGGGTCGGTGCCGACATTTTCAAGTGAGAACTCAACGAACCCGAGCAATGCAAAGGCAAAAAACAAGTAACCAGCTACAAAGTACGCAGTTCTCTTGCGATTGAACGAATAACCGATGTCACTCCAACACCAGCCAGATGATTTGAGTATCTTTGCCAAGATCGCAATCTGCACCACATACCAGAATGCGATCACAAGCCAGAAAGCTGTAAAAAAATCAAGGCCCGTCCATGAGAAAACGCGTCGGTTTAGAAGAAGCAAAGAGAACAGGGTCGAGATAATCGGAAACCCGAATAGTACGACAATGATCTTTGAAGTAGGCATTGCGTTTTGTGCGCGCATAGAGAATCCTTAATTGGAACAACAGGTGGCGGCTTGACGCCTCAGTAAAGCCACGCGCAAAGCGGCTTCAGTCTGAATGAATTGCTAAACCCTGCGGCCGGAAGTACGAAGCTTGGCGACTAGCTCGGCGATCAGAAAAACGACTAGGCCTATGGGCACAACGTATTGCACCAACAATTGGATGATTCGACGTAGTGTAGAGCGGATGGTCTCGCGAACGACTTCCTGAGGCAAATGAGGATCAAAATCCCGCCACCCAATCCAAAGGCATCCGAGCAACGCCAAGATGGCTAGGGAATAGACCCAACTGCTTCTATTTCCCCTGCTGCTCATAACGATTTCTCCTCGAAAACGGCCTAAGAACGCCACCAGGGTATCTGCAACTTCCTTTGGTGTGAGATATCGCTCGTTGGGATCTTTAGCCATCATCTTGGACGCGATGGCCACAAGTTCTTCAGGCAGGTCTCTGCGGACCGAATTCAAGGGGGCTGGTTCGACCTGTGCATGACTTTTGAGTTTGTGGATGACGCTGCCATGGTCAAACGGTACTCGACCAGATAGCAAGTAGTAGAGGGTCGCACCGAGGCTGTAGATGTCACTGCGAATATCGACTTGGCGGGCATCATTGGCTTGTTCGGGAGAGATGAAGTCCGGAGTACCCATGATCGCGCCAGCTGCCGTTAAGTCAGATCTCGCCGCAACAGCGTCGGAGGCTGGGATCGCTTCAGGTGCAAGTGACGCAAGGCCGAAATCAAGGATCTTGATCGTGCCATCGACGGTTACCATCAAGTTGTGTGGTTTGATATCGCGATGCACCATGCCGCGTTCGTGTGCGTACTGCAGTCCGATCGCTGCCTGCCGGATGTAGTCGCACGCTTCGGCAACTGGTAACGCGCCTCGTTTCTTGATCGTTTGGGACAAATCAATTCCGTCAACGAGTTCCATCACCATGAAGTGGAAGTCGCCGGCATGATCGGCGTCATACGAAATCACGATGTTGGGATGAGAAAGTTGTGCGGCGGCTTTCACTTCACGATGGAAACGATCGATAGCTTCCGCTTTCTGAACCAGTCCGCGGTTGATGACCTTCAGTGCCACCGTGCGTTCCATTTTCCGGTGTCGAGCCCTATAAACGTCGCCCATGCCCCCTTTGCCGATCAGACCGAGAACCTCATAGCGAGGGTGTTCGCTCAGAGGCGGAGGAATTTCGTCGAAGGAAGCCGAGGTTGCCGTTGCACCGTCTTGTTCAGCCGTCTGATCCGTCGACAATCGGCCGGCTTCCTTCAAGAGGCCTGCGAACGTGTCCTCGGATGACAGTTCCAGGATGGTCTCGCAGCAAGGCTCGCATTCGCTGATGTGACTATCGATAGCGACCGCTCTTTCCTCAGGCAGTTGCCCAAGACTGTAGGCACTCAATTCCTCTCGGCTCGGGTGGTCGGCAAGCTTCGGCATGGATATCTTTCAGGTGACAGTTCTCTTGTGGAGGCAGGATATCGGTAGCAATTCAGGGATACCGATTGCGGTCGGATCGAACGAATCGCTTCCAGTGATCAAGACCCGCTCGCGAGAAATCTTGTCAGCTCTTGGTGAAAAAACTTGACGACGACTCGATCAAGCCTGCTGACTCTTGGCGTAACCTCCTAGTGACACGAGACTTAGCGAGGCAAACCGCGTTCAGGGAAATTCCCATTTCCTGAGCTACCACATCCGGTTTCGCTCCTTCCAAAGCCACGCGACAGAACGCCTTCCAGGTTTTAGGCTCGAAGTGCGGCTCCGCAAGCGTCAGCAGTTGCCGGAGCACATACTGGTCGTGCTCCCGATCCCAGATCCGGCATATTTCGCTAGCCGGGTCGTCCAACTGTGAGATCCTGGCATCGATGTCGGAGTCACCGCGAGCCTCTGGGCGACGGTCTCGTGCTCGCCAGAATTTCCGCAGCCGATTAATCAGAATCGCCTTCAGCCATCCTCGAAAAGCGCCTAGTTGCCCACCATGCTCGAAGGTGCTGAGTTCCCTGGATACTGTCAGCAAGACTTCCTGAACAAGGTCGTTCGCGTCGCTGTCTTGGACGTCGTACCTTCTCAACCACACACGAACCAAAGGCGCGTAGAGATCCGCAAGCCGATTCCAACCCTCATCTTCAGGCGAATGTCGGAGGCGATCGAGAAGACTAAGCGAGGTTTCATGCATCTTGATACGGTCCTTTCCCAAAGCATTATCCACTGGCAAGAGGAAGGCGCCAATTCAGCTTTCATCGACGCTCACTCTCTCGACTCTCTTCCCGCTGTTGGTGTAGGACGGACCTCCAAGTCCGTCTTTCTGAAATCCCTCATCCACAAGATGGTCGTTAGGACTGGCGGCATAGATGCCGCGAGACGGGCCTGCAGGCCCGTTCTCCAGGGCCAAACAATGACTCCTGACACCTTTGTTTGCTCTCACCGATTTCAATCGCCACATCCTCACTCAGTTCTTGCCGCTCAAGGTCCACACCGTGTTTCGCACTGTGCCTACGCCTGGCATGATCCACCAAGATTCGTCGCATCGCTTCGGCTGCAGCAGCGAAGAAATGAGAACGACCGTCCCACTTGATCTCTGCATTTCCGACCAAGCGGATATACGCCTCGTGGACTAGCGCCGTCGCTTGCAACGTCTGGCCAGTCTTTTCACGATTCAGTCGGTAGCCGGCTAGCTTCCTCAATTCTGCGTAGACGAGCGGCAACAACTCGGCTGCGGCAGCCGTATCGCCTTGCTCAATCTGCTGAAGAATCTTGGTAACTTCCGTCATTGGACCTGCGTAGGATAGATTTCATGTCCTTAGATAAAGACTGGGTTGCGGAAGCAGCCCACGTCCTGTTTAGCTCAGTAGTCACAATTCTAATGCGGAATCCACAAACCATCGGGGCCAAATATTTCACTAGAACGCTGAACTGGTCATCTGATAAGTGATTTGCACTTCCGGATTCGGAAATCCGTGTTCCGGATGTTCAGTATTCGTCAACTGACATCTTTGCCGCCCACTATCGTCGAGCAGATACTTGCCTGCAACGAGCCATTCGGCATTAGTCTCCGACAACTTTGAAAAGGCATCCATCTCGTTAGGAGTTGCTTTGTGGTTTCGAAAAGTATCCAAGCAGGCCGCCGGCAATCGCGCTGGTCAAGTGGCCGTCCCACGAAACATGCTCTCCGACCGTCGGCAAGACACCCGACAAGAGGGTTCCCCCATAGAGAAGACCAACGACGAACGCTGCCAATGCAGGCCCGAATCGTCCTTGTCGGACCCCCGCCGCCATCAAGTAAGCGATCAAGCCATAGATCAAACCACTGGCGCCAACGTGCATCACTGATCTACCAAAGATCCATAGCAACAATCCTCCTAAAAGGACGATCAGCACGACAATCCACCAACCATCCCGCTGTGTGACCAAGAGTAAGCCAAGTAGAATCATCAGCGGAATAAAGTTGCTCAACAAGTGGCCGAGATCGGCATGCAAAAAGGGCGAAAACACGATCCCCCAAATCCCATCGAGTCGCCGGGGGACGATCCCCCACCGATTGAAATCCCCGGGCAATATCCAGTCAGCGATAAACACAAGCCAAAGCA
>JALOQW010000056.1 GCA_025459275.1 Pirellula sp. | reverse complement strand
AATAGTACTTGATTCCTAATCATTCTAACCTGGCAAGTTTATTACGTGCAGCAACCGCATGACTTGACGGTTCATGGAACTCTACCGAAACGTTCCGTTCGATTCGATGGATCGATAGGCAAAACGCCTGCACTACTTCACTTGGTGCAAGGCCTGTCCGTTATCGATCTGCCACACCCAAAGCACACCCTCTTGCCCTCCCGCAAAGGCCCAGGGAGTCTTTCCAGCGGCGACAGCACAGTACATCGCATCCCCAGGACCTCCCATGGCCCGAATTAAGTTGCCGTTGGATGCATCGTGCAATCGCGTCTGCTGATCTGCCGAAGTCGATAGCAGCTGATACGTTCGTCCAACGAACGATAATGCGGTGACTTCTTTTCCGAATCCAGGGATGGTCCGAAGGGCAGTACCTGGTTCGACATCCCAAATCTTGACGGTGTTGTCCGCGCTGGAGCTGGCCAGCCAATGACCATCGTCATGCCATGCGATGCCCAGGACATGGTGAGTATGTCCTTCCAGTGTTCGCGGTGCTGCATCGGCGTCGATGCGATGAATGCGAACCAATTTGTCAGCGGCTCCTGTTGCGACCGTTGTCCCATCCGGAGAGATCTTGGCGACCAAGATCGAATCGCTATGCACTTGTCCCCAATCTTTCACAATCGCTCCATCGCTTGCCCGAACCATCTTCAATTCTCCAAAACGACTCGGAGCACCACTTCCCACAACCAACATGGTCCCATCATCGCTCCAGTCCATCGCGGTGATACGATCGCTGAATGGAGAATCGGTTGCATTGCCAATGACACGTTCCAGGGTCCATCGATTGCCGAACATCCAACCCATCGCACGACCATCCTCGGAAGCGGCAAGCACCGAGCCGTAAGGTGTTGCTACCCATCCAACGCAATCTTGGAATCCGCCTCGCATGACTGCTTGCGATGTTCCTCGATCGGCTCGCATCCAGCGTACCGACCCATCGGTATGTGCTGAAACGACGAATCGATGGTCATGAGAAAATTGGACTCGCATTGCTGGGATGGGTGTCTGGCTGGCTTTGGTCTGCGTCACCCCTTGGTCCAATTCCGCCTGTCGCTGCTTTTCTTGCTCCAGCGTGGCCTGAAACTGGGCCAACGTGGCAGCCGCTTTCTCAATGGCCTGCGTCGCGCTGGCGATGGTCTTGTCCATGGTTGCCAGTTTCATTTCGACATCCTGTTTCGCTTTTTGTGCCGCCATCTGCTTTTGTTTGCGATCATCCAAGTCCTTTTGAACTTGCTCGGCGCGCTTCATCGCTTCCTCGATGGCTTGTTTGGCCGCAGTCATGGCCGCCTCACCTTCCGCCACCGATTTGTCTTGCGATTCCAACTCTGTCTGCTTTTTGGTCAGATCCTCCACGATCTGCGTGCGGGCGGTTTGCAGTTTGGCCTGCGCGTCGATTTCTGCTTGTTTGGCCTTTTCCAACTCCGGAATTCGTGCGGCATTCCGATCGACCTTGGACTTCTGCCTCGCAGCGATGGTTTCGGCGCGTTCCATCATTCGGTCCGTGTCATAGTCGCTGCGCTGTTCCCAGAGCATAGCGCCATCCGCGGTATTCCATGCCTTGATGGCACCATCGGCACCAGCGGTCACGAGCTTGGTGTGGTCGCCGGAAGTAGCCAAAGCCCCGAGCGGAGCACCATGAGCCAACGATCGAAGGATGGCGCCGTCCACGCCATTGACAATGCGGACCGTTCCGTCGGCCGAACCCACGGCAATTCTTGGCTGACCTGCCTCTTCGTAGCGGCCCAGGGATACCACATCGGAGACATCCAGCAAACGCTCTAACTTAGCGACCTGGACGGTGTTGGGTTCCGATCCGGGTGCTATCGACCACCATTGGACCTTCCTGTCCTGGGTCCTTCCGACGAAGGACTGAGCATCGACCCAGATCAAATCCGACAGTACCTGTTCGGTTTTCGATGTCGACTCCGCGCGTACCTCTTTTGGTTCCTTGGATTCCTCAGGGGTTATTACAAATAGATGCACCGAAGTATCCGCCGTAGTCACCAAGATGCGATGGCCATCTTGAGACCAGGCCATGCCGGTGACGGGCGCGGGGCAGACAAGGCGGTGTGTCGTTTGAGCTGGGTTCGTTCTAACGATCTCGATGGAGGGAGTATGCGTTGCTCGAGCGATGCGAGTTCCATCGGGAGATCCGAGGATCCATCGGCTGCCGCGAAGCATCGCAATCAGGCTATCAGAAAAGGGTCCCACATCGCGACGCCATATCTTGAGGTCGCGGAATCCGCCCGTGGCGACACGGGATCCGTCCGGGCTGATCGCGATCGATTGCACGAGATCGAGATGTGTTACGGGGCTTTGCGTCTGGAGTTGGCTCTGAACACTCGGATCTACCAACGCAAAACCATCGTTGGCCCCATCGAGTCCTGGCCAACGGTAGACACTCGCAAGATTCCCACGTCCTACAGCCACGAATTGGCCATCGTTGGTCGCATCGATCGCGTAGATCGGCCGAACGGTTTCCGGAACGACTTTCCATTGCATGCTTTGAGTCGCAGCCATGACTCCTTCGGGAGCACCGGCGTCGATCCAATGTTGGATGAGTTGAACTTCGTCAGCCGTTAGTCGCTTAGCTCCGACCGAGTTGTTATCGGGAGGCATGACCGATTCATCGGTGGCAACGATGCGTTTGACCAGTTCGCTTTCGAGGGCTTTGCCGACGATGATCCCCGGTCCGCTATCCCCTCCACGGTTTAGGAGAGTTAGCGTCTCCATATTCAATCCACCCTCTGCCTTTTGCGCGTTGTGGCATGCGAGGCAGTTGGTGCGAAGGATGGGGAGCACATGGTTAGCAAAGTCGCGAGTCTCTTGCGCGGTAGCGGTTGCCAGCAGGCAGGAGAGCAAGGAGACAAAGCTCATCACAGTTCGACACGGATAGTAGTGCATCATGATCATGATCGAGACCATCGCTCACTTGGAACACAGGTTCACGAAGTGGACGCTTACTTGGTTTCTTGGGTGGGTGGTACGATCCGCAGTCGAAAGCTGGCTGCGGAGAAAAAGGTGGGGAAATCGCGAGGAGCGACTTCTTTGGCCAGGGCATCGACACGGGCCTGGGCATCTGCGATCGCTTTCTCCAAAGCCGGCCGATCTCCATTCCATGATGGATCAGCCAGTCGAGATTGCAAGCGATCGCGGTAGGCAACCGCTCGCAAATGGGCTTCGGGGTGGAGCGATTGTTTCATGGTCGTCTCAACGACGTACCAAATCGTGCTTTCACCAAGGGGTGCATCCGCCGCGACTTTGCATTCTGGATTGGCTTCGGTGGCACCCGCTGCCAGCTCAAATTCGCCCAAGGTGACTTTGGTTGGGATGTTTTGGGGCCGCAGAATGCACTTGGCTTCCCCACCCGCCCGGCGAACCGCGCGAACGGGGATGGCGAGAGTGCCTCCTTGCGGGACTTCGATCACCTTTCCGTCGCCGACTCGGATCTGCATCGGTGCAACTTCTTGTTCAATAACTCGCAACATGCATTGCGAAGTCGTGCGGGATTCCGGGTAGCCGCGATCGCTGCTGGCAGAGACGGAGATCGTAGCGGCCGCGACTTTTTGCGTTATTTCGGTCTCCCCCAACGTGGCGCGAGCCATGACTTGGATCGGCCCCGTCCAACTGACAGCAATCTCGTCCGCATAGAGAACGAGTTCGGTTTCCGATTGCCCTTCACCGACCACGGCAGCTTCGGCGGTGACGCCTGCAGGCAAGCCTTCGACGGAAAGAGTGACCGGTCCGGAGAAGCCACCGGCGCGTCGCACCAGCACATGCAATCCGATTTGCCCACCACGTCGTAGACAAGCGCCTGTCAGGTTGGCTTGCTGTGGTTGATTGGTATCGGGCGTCCAATGCGCCACGGCCTGAAATCTCGGGGCCAATGGCCCCACGCGAATAGTTGCTTGGGTCCCATAGCGTCTCGATGCGGAGTGCAAAAGATCGATGAGTGTGATTCGAACCTTCTTATTGACGTCTCCCGCAGGAATCACGGTTAAGGGATCGCGAGCGATCCATCGCACGCCCCGGGATCCAAGGGTTGGACCATCTTCGGCGATCGAGATCGCTTCTTTCGACTCTTGGTTCTCTGCCTTCGCGACGCGCTCCAAAACCGCGCGAAAATCGGTGGTGACATGCGGTGAATCCGAAAGGACTTCGCATTCGTAGACCCGGTTTTCCTGAGGCGCGAATTCTACGACGTGCCGCGAGTTCCCGTTCGCAAGGGTGAGGTCATGGCTCCATGGTGGTGCCGGCATCTCGATCGGACATGATTCGCACGGGTCGTTCCCCTTTTTGGCCGGCCATTCGGAAAGCCCATGCCCCGCCAATCGTGAAACATCGGTATAGGGCATCGTCATCCATGGCTCCGATGGCTCGGCGTCGACCGCTATCGCGAAGGCATAGCCGTTTCCTCCACGAAACAGAAAATCAGACAGCCCATAGATCAACGGCTCGTCCGTATCTGCATCCTCCGAGTCCGAGTTGCGATACTCCCGCTCTTCGACGAGAAGATACGGTTCTGTGTGAACTCGCTTCTGCACGATGGTCTTACCACGCGAGTCTCGAACAACGAGCGATGGCAGGGCCATGGATTCCAATGAGCCTACAACGATCGCAAGTCGAGGATTCCGGTTTGCCGTCTCGACTTGGAAGGCCATGCGGGCGTTGGCAATCGTGTGTCCTACATAAATGATGCCAGGTTTCAGTTGCGGTAAAGGATTGGGGTTGGGATCGGAGCCGAGCAAGGCGACAGGTCGATGCACGACCGCGATCGTTCTCGGATTTGAGACGCCGTAGCGACCAACCGCCCAGACTTCATACACTCCCTCTGGAACATCGCTCCCAACCTGCACCTGAAAGCTACCGTATTGATGTTGAGGAGCATCATCGTGCGGCAAGTTCGGAGCGGATTCCAACGTGGCTTGGATCCCCGGATGGGAGAAGACGAGGGCCTCGATGTCTTGGGTGAATCTCCCTGCCGTGATCTTGACCGGGGACGTTTGGCCAGCTGAGACAACCGGCGGATAGATCTCTTGCACGGCGAGCGTTGGGGTCTCTGCTCGGAGGCTCAACGCCAAGGAAGTGGACAACAGCAGGATAACCAGCGGGAGAGGGAGGGCTCGCATGCGTTCACAATCAATGATTGAACAAGAATTCTTTGCTGTTGATCACTCCCCAGATCAGATCTTCATACGCTTCCCTCAACGCGTTTGATTTCTGCATCAGGTACTCGAGTGCGACCGTCGCTTCCGAGGGGGTGGGCTCTCTTCCCAAGGCTCTCAGATACAACTCGCGAATGCGCGGAGGTGCTGCGGCTCGAATTTGCTCGGCTGGACTTAAGGCTCCTTGGGCGACCTCAATATCATTGGAAGCGTTCTTGATAGGTAGTGCAGCGCTCCATAGAGCCGCGTAACCACCCTCGGCGCCTAACTTGGTCTGCATCTCTTTGGAGTTCAACAAGTGAAGGCTCTGGGCCAGTGTTGCTGCCGTCATCCGTTCGCATTCGCATGCTGTCGACGAGTCTGGGCGACCGAACACCGTCAAAAAATACGAAGCAAACGAAGTGTCGGGTAATTGAATCGCTCGAGTTCCCGGCGGCATCCGATCGAATTGGGAGCGGCTGCCTGTAACGTCGTCCACAGCGTCGAGAAGCATCTCAGCACTCATCCGCTTGGGATAGAAACGCGAGTAGCAATTGGTATCGCGAACGTTCAAATCATTGGCCGACGAGGAAAGTTGGTACGTGCTCGACGTGCAGATGGAACGAATCAGTTGTTTGGCGTCAAAATGACTGTCGACCAAGATCGTGGCCAATGCGTCAAGCAGTTCTGGGTTGCTTGGCGGGTTGGTGATTCGCATGTCGTCTTCGGGTTCGACCAGGCCTTTTCCGAGAAAGTGCTTCCAGTAACGGTTCGCAATCGAGCGAGCAAAGAACGGGTTTTCTGGTGATGTCATCCATGCTGCAAGGGCGGCTCGTGGATCGTCATAGGAGTTCAATTCCACACGCTGCGCATCGAGACCAGCAGGGGAAATCGATTGTCCGGTTTTGGGATGCTGCATCGATGGTTTCGCGATGCGGGCTACGAATCGTGGCTCCGCAGGTCCGGTTCCCTCTCGACGTTCCACCGTGGAGAAGAAAGCGGCCATTTGGTAGTAATCCTCTTGCCCCCATTTTTCATAGGGATGATGGTGGCAACGAGCGCATTGCAAACGTTGGCCCATGAACAACTGAGCGATGTCTTCGATGCGAGATTCCGTGTTGTTGACTTGTCGCAACCACACGACTGCCGGGTTGGATTCCACGTCACCGGTTGCGGTGATGAGTTCCCTGACGAACTGGTCGATCGGTTTGTTTTCAAACAGACTCTGCCGAATCCAATCGTGAAACGCGAAAGCGCCGTAGCGAGTCTCTTCGTTGCCGTGTTGATTGCGTAGGATTGCGGACCACTTGTTGGCAAAGTTGTCGGAGTATTCGCCTCGTTCGAGAAGACGATCGACCCAGGCTGCACGTCGCTTTTGCACGGTATCCGAAGAATCGTCGTCAGCGGCGGCCGCTTGACGCTGGAACTCTTCGATCTCGGACAAGGTTGGCAGTCGACCTGCAATGTCGAGCGTCACACGTCTCAAGAATGTTGCGTCATCGCAAATGGCTGATGGTGGGATACCGAGTGCAGCCAACTTGGAGAAGACCGCCTGATCGATGGCCCCGCGCGCTATCGGAAAGTCTGTAACCGAAGTTCCGAGAGGGATGCTGGCTCGGAAGACTGCGACCTGTCCTTGGAATCTTGCCATGATCGATACTTCACCGGCGAGGTCCCGGACCTTGACCAATCCCGCAGTGGTGACTTCGGCCATGTCGAGGTTGTTGGATTCATACTGGGCAGTACGAGTGATATCTTCGGTACTTCCATCCGAATACGTTGCAATGACGGAGAGTTGTTGCTCGGCGTTGCGAACCATCTGGCGAGCGTGCGGGGTTACCGCAATCGAGGTCACCTTGCGATCGGTTTCGTTGCCATATGGCATGGCTTGGGCAATCCATCGACGCAAGACTCGATACTCATGCGAATCGAGTTCCATGCGTTGTCCACCTCCGTGAGGAACGGTCCCCACAGATTTCTGAAGCAGCAGGCTTGCATCCGGAGATGCGGGAAACAGTCTGCGTCCGCGCGATTCGCGGACGAGATGTTCGTAATCCTCACGCGGCTCAAAACCGAGCAACGACAATCGAAAGCCGTTCTGGCCAGCGATCTTGCCGTGGCATCCGCCACCATTGCATCCAAACTTCGTAAAGATCGGAACGACTTGGTTCGGGAAGTTGACAAGGTCTTCCCCTTGTCCCAATTGGACCTCCACGACAGCCGCTGCACTTGTCCCATCCGGCAATTGAGCGGTAACCACCGTTCTTCCCGACTGCACAGGTGCTACGAGCCCTTGGGAGTCGATCGTCACGATGCCAGGAGGGTCGCACACGAATTTGGCTTCCCGCGTTCGATCGAACACCGGTCCATTCCCGTCTCCCAAGCTAAGAAGCAATTGGAAGCGGGCATCCTGTCCTTTGAGCACGAATTCGGCATGCTCAAAACGGACCATCTCAGGGGGCTGAGTTGGTGGAGGCTCATCCGCGAAAACGGTCGACGCGAGAGTCGCTAAAGCACAAATGGTTGCCCCCCACGCAAACAAGGAATGGAGAACAGTGTGGAGCATCGGTCGTCGCATTAAATCAGCTCTCGAATCGGATCGTGTTCCACCAAGAATTGGGGTCGACCTGTAGGGTCGGCAATGGTCGTCGCGGCGACGTTGATTCCTAGATTGTGATACAGAGTGGCAATGATCTCTTGCATGTGGACCGGGCGCTCCGTGGCGTACTCGCCCAGTCGATTGGTGGCACCGATGGCTTGTCCGGTTCGCATACCACCCCCAGCAAGATAGGCACAGCTCACTTGAGCCCAGTGATCTCTACCGGCACCATTGTTGATTTTCGGAGTACGGCCAAACTCGCCCCATACGACGATCGTGACGTCATCGAGCATGCCGCGAACTTCCAAGTCATCGATCAAGGCACTGAGGCATTGATCGAGCTTACCTCCGTGGTCGCGAACGAGATCGAAGTTCTGGCCGTGCGAATCCCAACGACCGAAACTCAAACTGACCACGCGCACACCCGCTTCGATCAACCGTCTGGCAATCAGCAGATGATCATTACAAGTCGGTGCACCGTCGTATTGGTACTGGTAGGGTTTGCCATCACCGTAGCGTTCGACCACTTTAGGATCCTCTTTGCTGAGATCGAGCGCGTCGAGCAGTTTGCTGCTGGTCAAAACATCGAGCGCCCGTTGCTCGAACGCGTCCATGCCGGCCATGATGCCAGTCGTATCGATATCGCGCCGCATGGTGTCGAGACTGGTAAGCAATCGGCGGCGGTCCCTTAAGCGATCCAAGCCGATGCTGTGCAGCTTCATGTTCTCCATGCCGGGGCCATCCGGTTTGAAGGCAGAGTAAGCAGCGCCGAGAAATCCTGCATCTCCGGAATGGGACCATGGAACGTGCTGCGTGCGAGCGGCGAGTCCAACAAAAGGAGGAACGGCAGGGTCCACTGCTCCGTGAAGTTTGGAGATCGCCGAGCCAATCGAAGGGCGACCACCCAAAGCCTTCAAGTCATCTGGGAACCAACCGCTCATGCACTGATTCGATTCGTGGCGATCCTTGCAGCCAACGACCGAACGGATGACAACCGCCTTGTCCATGCGTTGGGCGAGTTGCGGAAACACTTCGCAGATCTGAATGCCCGGGACATTCGTGGCGATGGGACTGAATTCCCCCCGAATCTCGGCCGGTGCCTCAGTCTTGATCTCCCACATGTCTTGATGGGGTGGGCCGCCTCCGAGGAAGATGTTGATGAGCCCTTTGTGGGAATGGCGTTTGCCGGATGTATCCTCGGCCCGGAGCAGATCAGCCAGTGTGAATCCCCCCATACCGAAGCACAGGGATCCGATCGAGAGAAAGCTGCGACGCGACAGGCCGCTGCAGAGTCGATCCGTACCACCCAAAAAATGAAGCATGGTGCGATTCCGGAATGAAAGGTTCAAGGCGGGAGATAAACCGAGGACGCGGGACGTCGGATTCGGTCTATCCGGTAGGTTGGGAAGTGCTGGCTCCGCAGAGTATCTACCGCTGCCGAAACCGACTCCCTTATATTATGACCTGTTGACTAGGTCGGTTGCAAGTCCGGCGAATCCCCACCCCTCTCGGCACAAGGCATGCTGATCATGCGGATTTTGGTAAGAGTTTTGGCGATTGGCAGCTTTTTAGGGTTCTTTTCCCTGACGGCGCCGGGGGATGAAAAACAGCGACGCGACGAGGCCGTCCGTGGGGACAAGTCGCGGTTTTCGGCTTCCGAGCGATGGATGTACAACGACCTTGAGACTGGATTCACGCTGGCCCGGGAACTCGGCAAACCGGTGCTGGTTGTCCTGCGATGCGTTCCTTGCAAGGCCTGTACCGGACTGGATGAGACCATTCTTCAAGACAAGAAACTGCAATCGCTCCTCGATCAATTTGTTTGTGTCCGGCTGATCAATGCCAACGACCTCCGCTTGAAACAGTTCCAATTCGACTACGACTTGTCCTTCTCCACGATGTTCTTTCACGGTGACGGAACGATTTATGGTCGCTTCGGATCATGGCTGCATCAAGTCGACGAAATGAACACAACGACCACCGGCTTTCGCGTTGCGCTGGAGCGAGTGTTGGAGATTCACCGTGGTTACCCAGGTAATGCGTCGGCATTGCAGTCCAAACAAGGGAGACCCACTCCGTTTGACGAACCGACGATGATTCCAGGGTTAGCAGGCAAGTATCAGCGCCAACTCAATTGGGAAGGAAACGTCGTCCAAAGCTGCATCCATTGCCATCAGATCGGGGACGCCTATCGAGCCTGGTATCGAGGCAAAGGAGAGTCCATTCCATCGGAGTGGCTTTACCCCATGCCGGATCCGGTCACCATCGGATTGATTCTCGAATCGAGCGCGCCATGGAAAGTCAAAGAGGCGACGGCCGGGAGCGTTGCTGCCAACTGCGGCCTTCAAAAGGGAGATGAACTCGTATCGGTAGACGGAGCCCCGATCGTCTCGATCGCCGACATTTCTTGGGCACTGCAAGGTGCTAAAGATCCTGGAAGAGTCACAATTCAGTGGCAGCGCGGCGACGAAGGATTCGAAGCCGCTCTCGAGCTCCCAAAAGGATGGCGATCGAACTCCGATATCTCGAATCGTGTTGGGACATGGCAGATGCGAGCCATGGCCCTGGGTGGGATGGTTCTCAAAGGCATCGACGAGCCTCGCCGTGTCGCGTTGAAGCTCGAGAAGAATGCGCTGGGGCTACGTGTCGATCATGTTGGCGAATACGGCGAACATGCGGCCGCGAAGAAGGCGGGTTTTCGTGTCGGTGACATCCTGCTGGCGATCGAAGGAATCGAAGGTCCGTTATCGGAGAGTCAACTCATCGGATACGTCTTGACGCAGCACCTCAAGCCAACCCGTCTGAAGACAATGGTCCAGCGGGGCGAAGAACGCATCGAACTAGAGCTTCCTGTGCAGTAAGCGTCACTGAACCGCACCCGTCCCTTGTCGTGATTCTCAATGGACCAGATCCAAAAATTCTTGTCAGCTTCAACCTTTGCGGTGGCCGGTGCCTCTCGGGACCGATCCAAGTACGGGAACATTGTTTTTCGTGCCCTTGATACCAGTGGTCGAACGGTGTACCCCTTAAATCCTACGGCCCCCGAAATTGAAGGCCAGGCAGCTTACGCCTCCATTGGTGATCTGCCGGTCGTACCTGAATCGGTATCGGTCGTTACTCCACCTTCCATTACACGTGAGGTTGTTCAGCAAGCTATCGCAGCGGGTGTGAAGAACCTGTGGATGCAACCGGGGGCTGAGGATCCCCAGGCCGGCGAGGCTGCTCGTCAAGCAGGGCTCAACGTCATCGACGACGGGCGTTGCATTCTTGTGCTGTTGGCGCGCGAGCATGCGCGGCGCAAAGCAT
Source organism: Pirellula sp. (assembly GCA_025459275.1). Lineage (GTDB taxonomy): Bacteria > Planctomycetota > Planctomycetia > Pirellulales > Pirellulaceae > JBKCUI01. The sequence continues at coordinate 3,902 of JALOQW010000056.1, read as the reverse complement.
AGCCACCTAGGCTCGAGGCGTCAGTTGCCTGGCGAGGTGACTTGACGGAGGACTCGCAATAGATTCCCAGACATAATCTTGTGGATGTCGGTTTCGCTGTAGCCACGTTGCAAGAGGATTTCCGTCAGCACCGGATACTTGCTGACATCTTCCATCCCACGGGGCAATTTGGCGACGCCATCGAAATCGGAGCCCAAGCCTACATGGTCGATGCCCGCGACGCGAATCACATGTTCGATGTGGTCTACAAGGATGTCGACTTCTCCAGCAGGGTACGGATTGGCTACTTGCCATGCTTTGAATTCGCGTTCGACATCTACTTTCGAGTTCGGGTATTTCTTTTTCAGCTCACGTCGTTTTTGAAACATGTTCTGCATGATCTTCGCCGATTCCGGTACGACAAAGCCTGAGAAGAAATTGATTAAGACAACCCCGCCGTTGTCCGGCAATCGACGAAGAACATCGTCAGGTACATTCCTTGGATGATCTGCGACCGCGCGGGCAGAAGAATGGGAAAAGATGACCGGCGCGGTACTGATATCCAACGCGTCGTGCATGGTGGCGGGAGAGACATGGGACAGGTCGACGATCATCCCAAGGCGGTTCATCTCGCGGACGACTTCTTCACCATACGCAGAGAGCCCATCGTTCTTGGAAACATCCGTAGCCGCATCCGCCCAGTCCAAGCTGTCGGAATGGGTCAGCGTCATGTAGCGTGCCCCCATGTTATACAGTTGACGCAACTTGCCGAGCGACCCCTCCATGCTGTGGCCACCTTCCATCCCGATCAAGGATGCGATCTTTCCTTGGGCTCGAATGCGGTCGACGTCCTCTGCATTGAGTGCGAGTTCGAAGACGTCGGGATATCGGTCGATCATGTCCTTGACCATGCGAATCTGCTCGACGGTGGTCTGGAATGAAGTTCCTGTCTGAACCGTATCGGCTGGAACGTACACAGACCAAAACTGGGCTCCTACATTGCCGAGTCGGAGTCGATCGATGTCGGTATGGAATTGCGGCTGCGGTTTTCGCAAGTCGATTTCATCGAAGCCACGTGAAGTGTTGGTTCGAACTTCCCAAGGCAAATCGTTATGGCCGTCGAACACATAGCTGCGTGCATGGATTTGCCAAGCCGCATCCGAAATCTCGACACTCCCCCGAGATGGGCCGGAGGGTGATTGGGCTTGAACCTGGGGGATGATGAGAACGTAAGCGAGAACACCCAGGATCCTAAGGCGTTGCCAACACCTTTGCAAAAGACACCATGGCATGGCACGCCTCATGAATCGGTTATGGATTGGGTTGTGACTGGGGTTCCGGTGGAGGATCCGTGTTCTCATCCTGCGACTCAGCCTTGGGGTTGCGTTTCCAGCTCGGTTTCTTGCGACGGGCTTTGGGATGATGTGCCGCTTTGAAGCCGGGAACGGTTTCTTCTTCGAGTGTATGCGTCAGTGGCTTGGCAGGCTCTTGAACTAATGTGGCTTCGAGTTGTTGCTTGTTGATTCGAAGCAATTCGTCGATTTCAAATTCGACGTCCTGGCCAATCCGAAGTCGCTTGGGATTCAAGCCTTGAAGGGACGAAAAGTGGAAGAAGACATCTTCGCGGAAGTGTTCCGATCGGATAAAGCCGAACTTTCGATCCGATACCACGGTAATGATTTGGCCGATACGCATGATGGAATCTTGGTTTACCGTTCCGGAAACTTTCGTACGCGTCCCACACTGCTTTGAAAGAACCGTTCTCGCCGTTGGCGCGAGTTGGTGTTGGGACCCGAGGATTCATTCGCCGCCTTCAGGTCCTCGAGGTTTGCTTGGCAATAACGGCAGCCGATCTGGTCCAGATGAAACTTTACGTACGATGCGGCATCGTCCATCATGGCCCCGAGCAAGTAGCTGCCGAGTTCTTCGCGGCTCGGGCATGACAGGCGGTTGCGACGCCATATGTCGCCGATGGAGTGGACGCCACTTTCGCGCTGAGCAATCAAGTCGGACAATCGATTTCGAAGAGATGCATCCTGCCGCAATTCGTTCTCAATCTTCGACATGACCTCGCTGGAAAGGGACTCTTCGAGGTACGCCAAAAGAATGGGATCTGTGATCATGCGCCAGATCCGTTACGTAAAGGCCCCACGGCGAGGGTCACGTTCTGGCCACCGAATCCAAAGCTGTTGTTCAATGCGGCCTTGATCTTGGCAGGTCTAGCGACGTTGGGAACGTAGTCGAGATCGCAATCCGGGTCGGGTGTTTCTTGATTGATGGTGGGAGGGAGAATGCTGTCGCGTATCGCGAGGAGGCAGACGATCATCTCGGTGGCACCTGCAGCGGCGATCAAGTGCCCCATCATGCTCTTGGTACTTGAGATCGGTGTCGCCTTGGCTCGGTCACCGAAGACCCCTTTGCAAGCCAATGTCTCGGTCCGGTCGTTGACGGCTGTACTGGTCCCGTGTGCGTTGACGTAACCGATGTCTTCCAAGTTCAGTTGGGCATCGGCGATCGCTTGTCGCATGCACCCGATCGCGCCGCGACCTTCGGGATGGATATCGGTGATGCGATAGGCGTCTGCAGTACTACCGTAACCAAGGATCTCGCCGTAGATCTCGGCGCCACGTTTTCGGGCATGTTCGTATTCTTCCAAGATCACGATTGCCGCACCTTCGCCGAGGACAAAGCCATCTCGCTCACGATCAAAGGGTCGCGAAGCTCGGGTTGGATCCGAATTGCGTTCCGAGAGTGTGGTTAGAAGACTGAAGCCGGTGAGACCGAATGGGTGGATCATGCTATGGCATCCCCCTGCAATCATGGCGTCAGCTTCACCGCAGCGGATCAGTTCCGTGGCTTCGCCCACGGCTTGGCTACTCGCCGCACATGCGGTCAAGCAATTGGAGTTCGGTCCTTGAGCATTGAACAGATCGGCCAAGTGAGCCGCGGGCATGTTGGGCTCTTGTTCCAATTCGGCGGCTGCATCCATGATTTCGAGCCCTCGCTTGAGAAACGCTCCCAGGTCGAATCCACCCTGTCGCAGTCCGGCGGTGACCATGGAGGTAAAGCTCGCGAAGTTCTGGTTTCCTTCGCCGGCCCCGAGGTAGACACCGATTCGCGTGGGGTCGATCTTGGAATCGAGGATACCCGATTGTTGGATAGCTTGCTTCGCGGCTCCGACGGCAAACCGTGTATGGCGTCCTCGTTTATCCCAATAGGCTTTATCTTCGCCCACACGAGACACGTCCCAGTTCTTGACCTCTGCAGCGATCGTGGTTGGGTAACCTGTTGCGTCAAAGATCGTGATCGGGCCCACACCGCTTTGGCCGGCCAGAAGTCCTTTCCACATCGTGGCTACATCGTGCCCGAGCGGATTGATGACTCCCATACCTGTAACGACCACACGCCGCCGCATCGATGCATCCACTCTAGGCTCGTTCTCTGGACGCTCGAATCGCTTGCGCCGCCTGCCGTTCGGCTTCGAGCATATGTGCAGGAGGTTGTATTCTATTCCCGTTTTGATCTACAGCAACGTCGAACATCCGCATCACCCGCAAGGTCCTCAAGAGATCCTCGGGCGTGAAAAGAGCGGTTTTACCATAACGTTCATCCAGGAATGCAAACCACAACTCCATCTCTGCGATTTCGGATTCGGCGGCGTCGGAATCGCCCAAACGCGTATTATGGAGAGTGATCCGACCGTGAACGACCGCCCCTGAGGGTTGTTTGTCTTGCACGACTGCGGTCAGAATCAAGGTATCGCCGGGGACGACCAGCCTCGAAAACGTTGCCTTCGAAACCTTGGCCAGGACTGTTTTCCGTGTAAAGCCTTCTGCTTCCGACACCAGCAATCCACCCGTCTGGGCCATTCCCTCGATCATGAGGGAGTGAGGATAGTGCGGATGGCCAGGCAAATAGTCGTC
>JALOQW010000369.1 GCA_025459275.1 Pirellula sp. | reverse complement strand
CCGTTATCGCCGATGGGTCGAATTGAACGATGGGCTCGGCGCAATCAATGGTTGGCTCTCTCCCTCGGAAGTGGTGCAATACTGGCAGTCTTGTTGATGTTGACATCCCTAGGTACAGCCTGGGTCTTCTGGTCCAAGAACCGGCAGATCGCCGCAGAACGCATGCGGTCCGATGCGACACTGATCGAAAAGATCCCCACATCCCACCCGGCGTTTATTCCAGATGCCGTCCTTCAGATATCGAAACAAGTCAGTGCGCCGAAGCCTATCTTAAAGGAACTATGGGATCGTGCTCGTGACGAACAGTCTCGATACAATGTTGCCTGCGCGCTCGCTATGCTAGGAGAGCCAATGCACTCGTACCTTATAGAGAATGTCGGTAATTGCCTTACGGATCCGGCGCAGTGCCAAACGCTTTTGGCAGCTCTGGGTACAGATATCGCCGCATCACTCCAAGCCATCGAGGCTTCGATCGATCGTAAGCCGTCGACGCAAACGCATGCCAAACTGCTGATGCTCGCACATTGGTTAGGTGAGAACCGATTCGCAGAAGCGCTGCTGGCACCGAAGTCGATTGAGCTCAAGACGGAATGGTCCCAGCTGTTTCCTCGATGGCATGCAGATTTGCCAACCATCGTAAGAAATCTGCGGCATGGAAAACCCGATGCAATCATGGAAGCCAACTTGCTGGGGTTGGGACTGCTGGACCCGGCTCAGCTCAACCAGGAGATAAGACAGGAGATCTCCGAGATATTGGGTCGTCTGCAGAAGGAGGAACAGGCTCCGACGATCCAAGCCGCAACGGAATGGCTTCAACGGAAACTCTTCCCCGATCCAACGCTGGCATCGAAGTCCTATCGAATGGTCCTCATCCCTGCCGGTACTTTTGTGATGGGAAATGATGACCCAAGCTTGCAATATGCCGGACGTGATGCCCACGAAGTCGAATTGACACGCCCATTCTTGATCGCTGACAAGGAAGTCACCGTGCAAGCGTTTCAGGAATTCCTGGAGGATATAAAAGGTACGAGCGATGACGTCGAGTCGCTGGCCGATTGGAACTGCGATCCCGTGGTCAGCCCGACGCGGCTACATCCTGTCCAAAACGTCACATGGTACGAAGCCGTGGCCTATTGTAATTGGCTGAGCAGAAGGTCCGGCTTGGTACCGGCCTACTCCAGGTCTGGGACCTGGATGCTGTCCATGCAAGATGGCAGCATCCAAGAATTGCCGGCATGGACGCTGGATCCCACCGCCAACGGGTTCCGGTTACCGACGGAAACGGAACATGAACGCGCCTCCCGTGCCGGTACCAGTACGCATTACTTCTTCGGGAATGATCGCAAGGCGATGGATCATTACATCGCTTGGTCAAACAACACACGCGTTGCCAGCGTCGTACCAGGAACCTTGATGCCGAACGGGTACGGACTGTTTGATACTTTGGGAAACGTTTGGGAGTGGACAGGGGACTGGAGTCGAGCATTCCCCAAGGAGAAAGAGGTCGACCCTCGCAGTGAAGCCCCCAACTTCCGAGGATTCATTTTTCGAGGGGGTGGCGTGTGCACTTTCAGTGGTGATCCGTTGTCGAGTAGCCGAGGATCGGCCCTACCCGACCGAAGATTTCTAAACGTCGGGTTTCGCGTTGCCAGAAACGCGCCCTAGCCGAGCCAAAATATTCTTGAGAATTCTTGCATCCAATACTCGAATCTCAGCGAACCGATACGCATGTGCCACTTGAACACCTCGGACACTATTGTGTCAGAACACAGGTCGTTTTTCTGGTGTTGTATGCGTATAAGGATGAAAACAATGAGATTTGGATTGATTCGCGGCTTGGCATTGGCCGCTTTGGGAACCTTGTCGATGTCTAGCCACGGCGCGGACATTGTCGACACAGCGGTTGGCGCTGGCCAGTTCAAAACCTTGGCAGCCGCTCTGGAAGCAGCACAGTTAGTTGACACTCTCAAGGGCAAAGGCCCGTTCACAGTATTCGCACCGACCGACGAAGCCTTCGCAAAACTCCCCCAAGAGACGGTGGCCAGCCTGCTCAAGCCCGAAAACCGCAAGCAACTGACCGACATTCTGACGTTCCATGTCGTCCCAGGCAAAGTAGAAGCCAAAGATGTCGTTAAACTCAGCGGGGCCGTTACCGCCAACGGGCAGCGTGTCGATATCGTCGCGGATAAGGATGGCGTCAAAGTAGATGGTGCGAATGTAATCAAAACCGATATCCTTTGCGATAACGGCGTGATTCACGTCATCGATTCGGTCATCCTGCCAGCCAGCAACAACATTCCTGAGACGGCCAAGGCCGCAGGGCAGTTCGAAACGCTTCTAGCCGCAGCCAAAGCCGCCGGACTTGCCGAAGTCCTTGGAAGCGCTGGGCCCTTTACGGTTTTTGCTCCAACCGATGAAGCGTTTGGCAAGCTTCCGAAGGGAACTGTGGAAACCTTGCTGAAACCAGAGAACAAAGAGCAACTGGCCGACATCTTGAAGTATCACGTGATTGCCGGCCGCGTTTACTCGGAGCAAGTGCTCGACAGCAAAGCCGTGAAGACACTGCAGGGTGCTCCGGCATCGGTATCCATCCAGGATGGCGTTCCTCAAATTCAAGGTGCCAAAATTCTCAAGACCGATATCGATGCGTCGAACGGTGTTATCCATGTGATCGACAGCGTGATTCTTCCTCCTCCCCAGGGAGCGAATGCGCAACGCATGCTAGAAGAAGCCGTTGCCAAAGGGGCGCCGCTCTTCAACGCAGGTCATCACGCCGAATGCGCAACCATTTACCGGAACACGATGAGCGAACTCATGTCGACGTCGCTTCCGAAGTCCATCAAGTCCCATATGAGCAGCGTCATTCGACAAGCGGATCAAACTCATTCTAGCACCAAGAAGGCTTGGATCTTGCGTCATGGCATCGACCAGATGTACACCCAATTGACTTCAAATCCTTAATCGTTGATCGTTTCAAGTCGGTTCACGAAGCCCGATACCTCACGTGGGTGTCGGGCAGGGGCATTCCCATGAAACCTGTTTCGCTTGCCATTCCGATGGAGCACAGCTTCGATCCGACCAGCGAAGCGATCATCGCAATCCACGCTAAACTACGAGTCAATCAACCCAAAGCCTTTGCCGTAACGATTGAAAAACCAGGTGGCGTTGTAGTCTCCACCCAAGAGCAGCTCCCGCTCCTCGCCGTCGTCCCTTAACGCCGCAAACATTGATGGCAATGGCTTAAATCGTTTTGAAGATTCGGATTCAATCCGTTGAGAGTCAAGTCAGGAGTCAGTGGTAAGTTCCAGTGGCGTTGGTGGGCGGATCCGCTGGCTATGGTGCGTATCCCGGGACTCCACCTTCCACCGCGCTGAACTCAGCCCAGACGGGCATGTGATTACTGACTTGGAATGCTTGCTCTGGCGTCAGATTGAGTTGGCGGAGAAAGTCTATCGTTCCGGACCGGCCAAGATACTCGTCAGTCGCCTTGGCAGGAAAGAGTATGTTGTCCAGCATTTCGTCACTTGCGACGGTTGTTGTAACGCCTTCCAGGGCGAAACGCATCCCAATGCGACGCAAATTCTCCATGCGCTCGTTGCCGCATGCAAAGTCTCCCGCCACAAGGACGTCGTCCTCATCCCGACCATCCCTTACGATCGTTCGAATCAACTCCGGGAGAAGAGCGATTTCGCGATCAGCATACGGAGGACTGATGCGGACATTCACGAGAGAAAACGTAAAGGCTTCTTCTTCATGGACGTTTTTCGTTCGAAACCAGCCTACGAGTGGTTCGTATTCGAGTTGGTCCATCGGATCGTCGACGGTGTAGAGTTGATAACGATCGATGTCGACCCGTTCGGAATCAAAGACGAAAGCAAAGTGCATCGAATTCAATCCCTTCCCAACCCGCGGCCCAATGCAATAGTCGTAGGCGCGATCACTTTGATTGATCCGATCGACAAGCCTTGGAAGTACGTCTCCTTGATCCGGCTGTACATCTTGCAAAGCAATCACATCGAAGGATCGCAAAACCCTCGCAAGGATTTCCAAAACCGCCATCTTGCTCGCTTTGTTCTCCCCAAACCCTTGAAGGTTCAAGGTCGCAATCCGGATGGAGGGGATCTTGGGTTTAGGGGGAGCGATATCACCGACGACAGATGGCGCACTGACCCACCGCGCAGGTGCCCAAGATCGATTGTCGAACTTCGGTACCGTGCCTCCGTCGGAGGTCGGCTTCGGCGCATCTGTTTGTTTGGAGACGATGCGCAAATGCTCCCACCCACCGATCGTGTAATGTTGAGACGCATACACAACGGCTAGGAAAGTCAGAATCAGCCAGAAGTAGACAGATTTGAGCAAGGACATAGCACTCTTGGTTATCGGAATTAACCTTGTCCCGTCTCGGAGCGGAACGGCTTGCCGGCCAAGAAACGATGGGTATGCCTGCCAAGTTTGGCGATTATTCGGAAGTTGCCTGGGCCACCGTCCTCAAGTCGGACTGAATCTGTTGTAGCAATTCTTCCTTGTTCGCAAACTTTTTCACTGGGCGAACACGTGCGATCAACTCGATCTCGAGGGTTGCGTCATAGAGGTCGCCGGAGAAACCGAGGACGTGGCTTTCAACTTTCGTCGCGTTCTCTCCGAATGTCGGATTGGGGCCAATGTGAACGGCCGTTGGAAAATGAGTCAGTTTGGGTATTGCACATCGATTCGGTGGCATGATCACACGTGTAATCCGGCCTGCATACACTCCATGAGCTGGAATGAGTATCGGGATAGAACCAACGTTTGCAGTGGGAAATCCCAGTGTTCGTCCTCTCCCCGCACCGTGTTCCACTTTGCCGATTAGGCGATACGGTTCTACCAAAGACGCGTTGGCTCGCGAAGCAGAGTTGCCTGAGGAGATCCACATCTCCGACTCGCTCCTTGCCGAACCGAAAATTCGGACCTTCGACCATGCCTCTGGCATGCAACGCATTGCAAATGATCTTCTCAAAGAAAGCGACGGCGTCGAGTTGAAGTAGCTCCAGGTTGGTAGGGTAGGCTACGACAAAATCGATACCCGCAGCAACCAGTAGTTCGGTTCGCCGTTCGATGGTCGTTAAGGGTTTTGGCCATGGGCCCGGTCGCAAAAGTCGTAAGGGAGGGGGATCAAAGGTGAAAATAACCGATGGAGCATCCGCCCTCCGTGCCGACCGAACGACTTCCTCGACCAATACCCGATGCCCTCGATGCACGCCATCAAAGTTTCCTACAGCTACGATAGCTCCCGTCGCTTCGCTGGGAAGGTCGCTTATAGACCGGATCAATGGCAGTCGTGCCCTTTCGGGATTATCGCGCATGACCTTTAGATTCCTAGTACCGAACGAACAAGATCGTTGGTTCGAAGCGCTCGCGTGGAAACGAATACTTCTCCTGCATGGCAGTGCGCTGCGGCACCTGCAGCGATGGCCAGCCCCCTAACACGATCAAAGATGTTCGCCTTGGCTGGCGGGAACTGTGTCTTGTAGCACGCGATGCTCTCAATCTTCTGCTCAAGTGTGTCTGTGATGTCCATCGTAATGGAGTGCTCTAGTCCAATCGAAGGTGCCGGCTCGAAC
>JALOQW010000368.1 GCA_025459275.1 Pirellula sp. | reverse complement strand
CATGATCAGCGATGAGCTGACTACGTTGCTCGACGATGAGCATCTGCAGCAAATCCATGAACGCCGGGCTACCATTATCAACGACCCGACACCGTCTCGATGCTTGATTCTTGCCCTTGGCGATCGTCTTGAGATGGGCGCTCTCATCGAGCGGCAGTGGCCCCCATCGCGCGGCCTCAAAGAGCTCACTCAGCGGTTGCTGTGCACGGCAGAGTGAGTGCGCGAGAATGGTTGAAACCGGTTTCCGTTACCGGTTTCAACCTTTGGAATTGCTTCTATGCAATCGCTAGGATGCAACCGTTACGATGCCCCGGCTGCTGCGGGTTCGGCAGAGTGATTCAATTCTCGTTGCTCGCCTCGGAAGTCTAGCCGTACGACTTTACCGTCCGCATCCTTAAAGGCATCGATGACGATGGTGTTCTTGCCTTCAAAGGCGCCTCGCAGCAACTCTTCGGCAAGAGGATCTTCGATCCGCTGCTCGATTGCTCTTCGCAGCGGGCGGGCACCATAATCAAGATTAGAACCTTGCTTGATGATGAACTCCTTGGCCTCTTCGGTCAGTTCGATCTCGTAGCCTCGTTCGCGGAGACGCTCCCGAACCTTGGCCAATTCGAAGTCGATGACCTTCTTCAAGTCTTCCTTGTTCAAATGACGGAAGATGATGACATCATCGAGACGGTTGAGGAACTCCGGCCGGAAAACCCGTTCGATCTGATCCATCACGCGGGTCTTCATGCTCTCGTAGGAAGCATCGTCATTCGGTTTTTGGAAGCCGAAGGCCGATTCATTCTTGATGGCTTCTGCTCCAGCGTTGGTCGTCAAGATCAGGATCGTATTTCGGAAGTCGACATTGCGTCCAAAGCTGTCGGTCAATCGCCCTTCTTCCATCACCTGCAGGAGCATGTTGAAAACGTCCGGGTGGGCCTTTTCGATTTCGTCGAGCAATACAACAGCGTACGGACGCCGCCGGATTTTTTCCGTCAGCTGTCCACCTTCTTCGTATCCGACGTAGCCTGGAGGGGCACCGATCAGCCGGCTGACGTTGTGTTTCTCCATGTACTCGCTCATGTCGATATGAATGAGTGCATCGGGATCGCCAAACAACGATTCCGCCAACGCTTTGGCCAACAGGGTCTTTCCGACTCCCGTGGGTCCTGCAAAGACGAAGCAACCCGTAGGACGCTTGGGATCCTTAAGCCCGCTTCGGCTGCGTCGAACGGCTTTTGCGACAGCGGAAACCGCTTGTTCTTGGCTAACGACGCGCTTGTGCAGTTCGTCTTCCATCTTCATCAGACGGAGCGAATCTTCGGTGGAGAGCCGGGTCAAAGGAATGCCTGTCATCTTGGAGACAACCTCGGCGATCACTTCTTCATCGACGACACCGTCGGCTTCGCGACTCTTTTCACGCCACTCGCGGGTGATCTGCTCTTTCTTGCGTCGCAGCTTATCAGCTTGGTCTCGAAGAGCGGCTGCCTTTTCAAAGTCTTGGTTGGCAACGGCTTCTTCTTTTTCCTTATTGAGTCGCTCGACATCCTCATCGATCTCTTTAAGATCGGGTGGCTTGGACATGGTACGCAGTCGGACACGTGCTCCCGCTTCGTCGATGACATCGATCGCTTTGTCCGGCAGGCAACGTGCCGTAATGTACCGCTCGCTCATTTCAACGGCAGCAACGATCGCGTCGTCGGTGATTTGAACACGGTGGTGTTCCTCGTACCGTTCCTTGAGTCCCTTCAAGATCTGAATGGTCTCGTTCTTGGAGGTCGGTTCGACGATAATTTCTTGGAACCGTCGAGCCAGGGCGTTGTCCTTTTCGATGTACTTTCGATACTCGTCCAACGTCGTTGCACCGATGCACTGGATCTCACCGCGAGCCAGCGCGGGTTTTAAAACGTTTGCCGCGTCGATGGCCCCTTCGGCACCACCGGCACCGACTAAGGTGTGCAACTCGTCGATGAACAGGATCGTGTTCCGCGCTCGTCGAACTTCGTTCATGACCGCTTTGATGCGTTCTTCGAACTGGCCACGGTACTTGGTACCAGCGACCATCATCGCCAAATCGAGCACCACAATTCGCTTGTCTGCCAAGATCTCCGGTACTTCTCCGTTGACGACACGCTGGGCAAACCCCTCTACGATGGCCGTCTTACCGACGCCAGCTTCCCCTAGGAGCACCGGGTTGTTCTTGGTTCGGCGGCACAAAACTTGGGTAGCGCGTTCGATCTCTCGTTCGCGACCGATGACTGGGTCAAGTTTGCCTTGCCTGGCCAACTCGGTCAGGTCACGCCCGAAGCTGTCGAGGGCAGGTGTCTTGCTCTTGCTGCCTTTGGTTGAGGTGCCTCCTTCATTGCCCCCTCCGCCACCGCCGGCAGGTTCGCGCCCGCCCCGTTCGACATCGGAGCTCTCCATCCCATGGCCGAGGAGGTTGAGGACTTCCTCACGGACATCCTCCAATTTCATTCCAAGGTTCATCAGAACTTGAGCCGCGACCCCCTCTTGTTCTCGAAGCAGGCCGAGCAGGATGTGTTCTGTTCCAACGTAGTTATGGTTCAGGTTTCGAGCTTCCTCCATCGAATACTCGATCACCTTTTTTGCCCGTGGCGTTTGGGGCAGTTTGCCAATCGTGACCATCTCCGGGCCACTTTGGACCAGTTTTTCTACTTCCAGGCGAATCTTTCGAAGATCGACGTCCAGATTCTTAAGGACGTTCGCTGCGACTCCACTCCCTTCCTTCACAAGCCCGAGCAGAATGTGCTCGGTACCGATGTATTCGTGGTTGAACCGCTGAGCCTCTTGATTGGCAAGTTGCATTACTTTGCGAGCGCGGTCAGTAAATCGTTCGTACATGGCATTGTTCCTTTCGAGTTCGGCACCCAATACGATCGTATCGTATTCGCCAAAGCGGACTAGGTCTGTCCAGGGGCTGGAGTCGCCGTTTCCAAGCTTTACTCATGAGCGATTCGACTCTTGCGAACCACCCTGATCCGTACCTATTTCAAGGCAGGTTTTTCAACAGGCTAAACCCAAGCCTACGAATTATAGGATTAATCCGCAGATATCAAGCGGGCGGGTTATGACGGTTTTTACAGGCTGTCGGAGTGGGAACGGATTTTTTGCTGTTTGACCAGTTTTTTCTCGCGCTCGATCTCTTCGAGCCAGTAGATGCCGCAATCCAGGAGGGCGAGTTCATCGAGCAGAGCGAGCGCCTGAGGGAATCGACTCGTCCTTCGGAGGATGCTCGCCATGAGCATCGTCGCTTCTGGGTCCATTTTTCCCTGGCGACAGAAACCTGCAAGCAACTGTTCCGCTTCGAAGTAGTTTGCTTGCAAGTACAACTCCTGAGCTCGCACCAGCGTTGTATCGGGACAGCCAGTGAATCGGCGTGTGGGCCAGATCAATCCATGCGCTAGGTTATGCACCAGCGAGGCGATAGCTCCACAAGCCAGCACGGACCAGATCAGCCCCAATCGCCAAGAGGACAACCACAATGGCCAAAGGGTCGATCCTGTCCACCCGATGCAAAAGACAGCACCGAATAGAATCGCAATGAACAACGAGCGTATGTCCCCATCACGCCATGCTGCCAATGTGCCTGGCCATAAGGAAAAAAAGATTCTGGCTGACAATCCCACTCAGCACCCGGACTACGTTGCAAGGGAGAATCGTGCACGGGACATTCGAACGACTCGGAGGAATTACCAAATTCTTTGTTCCTTTTGCAAGACCAAGGGGAAACTGGCATAGACGCATACCCGCAAAATCAAGAACATCCCGAAATCCCAAGAAGTCATGGGCAGGGGTAAGGAAACTGGCAGGGAACTGCATCAACGAAACATCGCGAGGAAGCGTCATGCGAATTCGAAACACCAACATGCGACGATCTGCCAAAACTCACTGGCGATTTTTCGCTGCGACGCTCCTTGCGACTGCAGTAGCGAGCTCGGGATGCACAAGCTCCCAAAACTGTCCGCCGAACCAGGCGTATCCAGGCTACCCCGGGTACCCCGGATATCCACAAAACTACACTCTGCCTTCCGGCACGACGGTCCCCACCGTCGGTGTGCCACCTGTCGGAACCCCGGTTGCTGGCCAACCTGTCATGGGACAGCCCATGATGGGCCAACCTCCTATGTACGGCCAGCCGATGCCGGGCGGTGTGCCCACCTACCCAACCATGGCGCCAGGGCAACCTATTCCACCTGGTTACGGTACGCAGCCTCGTTGATTCGATACGCTGGCTTTGGACCCATCGTCGGATCCGTATGTCTGAGACGTGACTACGGCTTCCCGAGGGCTTGTTTGAGAAACGTGTCGATTGGGCCAAACTGGCGCTGAAAGACCTCTTCAAAACTGGTAGCCGTGACCAACTGTTTCAAGGTGAGCTCATATTTGGTTCTCAAAGGACTGGCCTGAATCTTTCGGACCAAGCCGAACCCGAGCACGGCTTCATCTTCGTCATTCATCTTTCCTTCGACGATCGGCTGAACGTTCTTCAATTCATTGACGACTTCAGGGAAACGCCTGAGCCATGGCTGAACGCGAGCGTCGTTCACTCCAACAGCGTTTGCCATAGCATTCCGTCCGACCCCTTCCGCGAACCAGCGAGGGGATTGATCGCGAGACGCGATCCAGACACTGGTCAGTTGATGTAGCAGCGTCGATTCGTTGAATTTGGGATCGCTTGTCTCGTTGACCATGGCGATATATAGATCCGGCGACTCTTTTCGCCAATGGGCCGACCACTCGGATGGGAGCGTCCTTCGTTCAAGCATTTTTCCCAGCTCTCCGTAGTCGTACCGGGACTTGAGTGCATAAAGTGTGATCCCCCCTTTGACCAAGGGATCCTTTGGGTTCATTTTCCAGGTCCGTTTTACCGTCTTTGCGACCTGTTGCGCTTGACTCAGAAGTCGCTCAGCGCTGGACTTGCCAATGTTTCCAATGACATGGAACTCGCCGTCGGAAGCTTCGTC
>JALOQW010000055.1 GCA_025459275.1 Pirellula sp. | reverse complement strand
ACTCCCTTAGTGGTAACAGGTTCGGTGGCCCGATATACTGACGACGGACTGAGCACGAGCACAAACGAGCATCCAGAACAAGTCGATGCACCGAAGGCCGCGGTCGGATCGGTTTCTCGTCGTGACGTCGCTCCTCGTCCTCGGTGATCTTGTCGTTCGTCCAATCACGGGGCAATGGCAGAGTATCCAGTAGCGATGCTCCTAAAAATGACCTGCCGAACTCACGGAACCAAATCGTCTTGCAAACAACGTTTCGGATAATTGGCTACCTCTGTTTGATACCAGCGATTAGTTTCGGTCTTTCGATTCTATTCATGATCGCTGCATTTGGTTTCGAATCTGGCGTTTCCGTTTCTATTCAAAAACGATGGATCCTTGCGATGCTCGCGCATCTGACTGTGTTTCTTAAGCTCTCGGCAATGATGGGTCCGTTTCCAATGCGACTCATCATGTACTGTTTCGGTGCAACGACAGTTTTCTGCGCGGCCATCTACTTTACGTATAACGCGGTCGAGCTTTCAGCACTTGACGCATACAATGGAGGGTGCGGAAATCTCAGATTATTCCCTGACATGGGTCGGCTCGCCTGCCTATCGATTTTCCTGGGTGTTCCGTTGTTGTCGTTTGCCGGAATGATTGGACCGAAGATACTTGAATGTCGAATCGGGGACGAACAACACGATGCACCAAAGCCCTCGGTCGGTCCGGTTGGTTTGCGTTGAGTCAATCCCTCGGGCTTGGGGATCGTACCCGTTATCGGAGAAAAGTCGTGGATGATCGCCCGTATGCTCCGCCACAACCTGAGCCTGATGTCGCTTCCAATCGTGAACGGCAGGCATCCAATCTCCAGACCGCGTACGGATGCAGTGCGCTATTACTTATGATGTGCTTGCCACTTGTTGTGCTCGGATGGTACGAGCTTTCACATCGAGATTGGATTAAGCAACTCGACAGGAAAGCGAAGAACTTTAATGGAGATGTATACAACGGCAGAAGAGATGCCTCAGATCATTTTATGATTTCTTGTCGTGATCCTAAAACGTCAGACCTTCATGTACCGGAAATTGTATCTCTCGGGGAAGAATGCATTTCCGGTGGAGCACGGAAACTGCACATCGATGTTTCGAAAACTTCGATTACGGATGACTACATCGAACAATTTGCTGCCTTAGTGAAACTGGACACTCTGGACCTTTCTGATACACTTGTCACTCGTTCTGGTGTGGCACGCGTGCGCGCAAAAATGCCGAACACGTTCATCAAGGACGATCACAATTTCCGATAACATCTAAGAATTTGACATCGCGAGCGACGCAAGGAGCGGTGCCGATGCTCAAATTCTCTGTTCAAGAGGCCCGGTTACCTGTCAAGTGCGATTCAGGGTTTCGTGATTAGGGTTTTGATTCCCCGACGAACCCTTGAAGAGATGGTTGTCTGGGCGCTGGTGGGAATGAAAGCAGGTTGACGATCTGCTTTAACCGCCGTTTCCGCCGTTTCCGGCGTGTTTGGCGATGTCTTTCCCGATGTATTGCTTCTCGTTTTGGCCCTTTTCCTGGGGTAGGTACGTACCTCCAGACAGCAGGGACGTGGTGCCCTGAATTGGGTTCGTTCGGAGGAATCAAGTTTCGCATGTGGATGCGTTTATCCCGTGTCTTGAAAGGCTTGCCGTTGTTGCTCAGACCGAGTGACGAGGAACGAGCAGTCCTTGTAAGTCACCTTGATTCGCTTCATCTCACTGCGGCAACACGGGCAAGCGACGTTGGGCCGAGGCTTAGGGATGTCCCGAGGTGCGTGGCCACTTCCGAGCCAGTACGTCCAGCCTCGATATATCCATACCAACCATCGAACCAAGTCCAAGGAGATGCGACTGTTTGGACTCATCCATCCGTAGTAGCGGATCTTTTGAAATCCAGGAGGAAGAACGTGCTGCAAGAAGCCTGCTACGAACTCACGCCCTGTGACACGCCGCCGTTTGGAAGACGAAGTTCCTGACGGAGTGTAACGATAGACGACCTCTTCTTCATCGCAGTACTCGATGCGGTTGTTACTGATCGCAACACGATAGACGTAGGGAGCCAAGTACTTGAGGGTTGCTTGCCCATCGCCAACCGGCTTGAGATCGACAACCCACTTACTACCCCAAGCATCTTCGGACACTTGGTCGTAGAGACCAAGCTCACGGAGTTTGTCCGCTAACTTGGCCTTGAAGACACGAACCAGTGTGGCGTGGTGCACGAAGAAGTTCTCGGGTGACGCGATCCAACGTTCTTTATCGTGGGAAACGCCTCCGCTAGCCACGATGTAGTGGATATGCGGATGGTAGACCAAGGGGTCTCGTCCCCAAGTGTGCAAAACCCCAAAGAACCCGAGTTGCGCATCTTGAAGGGCCTTGGTTGCGCTGGCTACCTCCATCATTGCTTGACTGGATGCCTCGAAGAGCGCGTCATAGCCATCGCGTTGATGGTCACGAAGCACCATTGCCACTTGCCTGGGGACAGTAAACGTGACCAGGAAGTAGTTCGCAGGTATCAGCCGCTCGGTTTGCTTGGTCAGCCAGCGTTGGGTTTTGTCATGTTGGCAATTGGGGCAATGCCTATTGCCACATGAACGCCCGAGGTAATGGCGAGTTCCGCAACTCTCACATGCGTAGACGAATGCTCCGAGTTCTCCCGTTCGGCAGCGCTGAATCAGTCCCAGGACACGACGGTGGCCGACGGGAACCGAATCGCCGAATTGAAGAAGGTATTCCGGAGCATGCTGACGAAGGCAGTCTGCAACGGTTGGCATAAACCGTTACGGGAGTCGAAAGAGATCGTTGATGACTTTGCGACAATCGACGGCGGCCGAGTCCGTTAGATGAAGGTAGAGCATCGTAGTTTGCAAGCTACTGTGCCCTAGAAACTGTTGAATGGCACGAATCGGCATTCCGGCTTCGAGGAGATGCGTAGCACAGGAGTGTCGAAGCGTATGCGTCGAAACTTGCTTCTGGAATCCGATGCTCTTCACAATCTTCTCGATGGCGGTCTGGACCGTCGAACGACTCATCACCGTTGTTGATGTTTGAATCTTCTCGTGCTTTCTCCCTCCCGATGGGAAAAGGTAGGTTCTGTTTCGATGTGTCGCCCAATACTGCCTTAGGATGTGGAGCGTGGAGACCGACAGTTGGACGTATCGATCTTTGGCTCCCTTTCCACGGTGGATGTGCACCATCATCCGCTGGGAATCGATGTCACCGACTTGCAGATTGAGAGCTTCCTCAAGCCTCAACCCAAGCGAATAGGTCGTCCAGAAGAATGCCTTCATTCGAAGTGTGGAGCATCGAGCGATGATGCTCTGAACTTCTTTGACAGTCATCACGACAGGAAGTGCTTTGACATTTTGCAGTTTGAACTGATCGAGGGATTTCCATCGCCGCTTGCAGGTCTTGGTATAGAAGAACTTGATTCCCGAGAAGGCAACACGCAAGGAGCCATAGGCGAACTTCTTCTTGTTCTTGAGCATGAGAAAATAGTCACGAAACTGGACCTCAGTGATCTTCTCAGGGGGCGTTTGGCAATAGTCTGCCAGTTGCCTGACCGCACGCAGATAACCTGCATGGGTTCGTTTTGCCATGCCGCACAGATCGAGATCCTCAGCCATGGCTTGATAGTACTTGCCGGAGAAGTACGGAGAGACCTTCTTTGGGTTAGGGTTGGAAACAGACACGATGGAACTCCTCATGAAAAGGGAAGTGAAAGAAACACGAACCCATGAGGATGAACCAAAGCCGGAAGTCTGCTAGAATTTTGAGGCGAGAAAGGTTGAAAGCGCTCGCCAAGTCCTGCGCCTACCAGCCCCGCCGCCCTAGCGGCTTACTTGAACAATCCGTTGCAGCCAGGCGGCGGATCGACCGAGTCCTGATGGAAACTTTACCTACCGCCTCTGGCTGAACGGCAGCGTTCGGACCCACAGGCCATCGGATCCCATCGTACTCGTACTCAGTCCGCTGCAGCGGACGGTACTCGTACTCGTACTCGATCGGCTCGTCGGCACCGCAATCCGCGGCACGATGGACCGACCGCATCTGTTCATCCCGCAGTCGTGATTCCGATACCCATTCGTCCATCCCCATCGCAAAAACGAATCGAACCAGTGCATCGACCAGGGCGGAATGGTACGATCGACCAGCAAAGCAATCGAGTACGAGTACTGTCCTGTCGGACTGAGCACGAGTACGAGTACGAGTACGAACGAGCAGCCAGAACAACACGATGCACCAAACGTCTCGGTTGGCCGCGCTGACTTGCGTTGAGTCAACCCCTCGACCTCGGTGATCGATTCGTGCTGGCGCTCTGTTTGTATGCCCCGAATGAGGCTTGAGCCATGAGCCAGTGGTCGCGATAGCGCACAAACGGGCAGCTTGGGCTGCAACGCTAGAGTGAGTATGCAACATTGAACGTTTAACGTCGCAGAGTCAGGGTCCTTTGACCGGCTTCTGGCATCGGGGGCAGAAGAATGTGCTGCGTTGGGCTTGGACGATTCGCTCAATGGTCGCTTTGCCGCATGACACGCATGATTGCCCGTCTCGGGCGTAGACGCGATGCTGATGCTGGTAGCCTCCTTCACCGTTGATGGCATTGCGATACGTACCATCCCCCAGCGTCGAGCCCTCCGATTCAATGGCTTGCAACAAAATCTCGCGCATGCAGTCGTAGAGTCGATGCCATCGCTTGTGAGCGACCGAGGTGCAAACCGCGCAAGGGTGGACGCGGGCTTGATGGAGAATCTCGGACGCGTAGAGATTGCCGATTCCTGCTACCACTCGTTGGTCCAAAAGGGCTGGCTTGATGGGGCGATTGAGGACGGAGAATCGTGAGGTCCATTCGTCGCGACTGATGGCGAGTGCATCAGGGCCGATGGTCTCGGGCCCGAGATGTTCCTGGCATTGAGCTGGGCTCCATAAATGCACCGTGCCAAGTCCTCGGCGATCCCAATAAATGAGTCGATCAGCCGCTGCTCCTTGAACATGGACGATCATGCGCACATGTTGTTCGGTAGGCGGATCGGCGATGAGCGTTAGGCCTGCCATCTTGGGTTGCATGACGATCGCATCGTTGCTGCTGAGTCGGACGAGCACACGTTTTGCGATACGATCGACGGCGGTGATAGATTGGCCGCGAGCGCGTTCATCGAATTCGCAATCCTCAGGCGTTCGGCCAATAGGGCGATAGGGGATCGTAGGAAACTCAACTCGTTGGATAACTCCTCCGATCAATGGCAGGAGTCCGCGTCGCATGGTTTCAACTTCAGGGAGTTCGGGCACAGTGTCCAGGAACTCCTCACGGTGCAGGATGCGATGCGGAATAGACTTGAGAAGGATCGACGAGACGCGGCTGATTCTCATCGAATCGGCCATCTTTCAGTGTTCGAAAGAAACAGGAAGCGTATCCTTCATGGCACGCGGCACCTACTTGTTCGACGAGCATCAGGACCGTATCCGCATCGCAGTCGACTCGAATCTCGACGACTTTCTGGCGATGTCCACTTTCCTCTCCTTTGCGCCAGAGTTTGCCGCGCGATCGACTGTAGTACGTTGCGTATCCGGTGCGGCACGTTTCCTCAAAAGCTTCACGATTGACCCAAGCCAACATAAGAACTTGATGGGTGCTTGCGTCCTGTGCGATCGCGGGCAGAAGACCGTGAGTCCCCTTGGAGAAATCCGGCTCGTCCCGTTGGCTGACCGATGGTTGGCTGACAGATGAGGTCACGATTTGGTTCGGTTTACGAATAAGGCCGTCGAAGGATTTCGTGGGCGATGATAGCCAATCGCAGGGTTTGAGGATCCCGAAGTTGCCTCTTGAGATCCCCGACCGAGACCATGGCCTCGAGTTGCTTCGCCCCTACAGGTGCGGTGGCGGACACGTTCTCTCGTGACTCAGCGGTCCCACCTTTTCGTTTGGACGGGAATCGATCGGGCTGAAGATCGGATCCAAACGCTTCGAGCAGGTGTTCTTCCATCCGCTCGTCGGCGTATTCGAGATCGCTTTCGACATGTCGATTCGCGAGCGAAGGTTCCAAGCGTCCCACGGTCGGTCGTACATCGGTGACCGTTTCGGCAATGGTTGGAGGACGACGTTCTTTTGGTTTGGGCTGCTGCTGGCGTGGCTGAGGTTGTTGGGATAAGGGCTGTTGTGGTTGTTGCTGTCGCAAGGGTGGCGACAGGGGTGGCGGCGGAGTGGGGGCAGGCGGCTTTGGAGACGAGGCCGGTTGGGGTGGTTTGCCTCCCTTTTGTTGTTGACGTTTCGCGCGACGTTCAGCCGCTTGGCGAAGGAAATCGTCGAGATCGTCGCTCATGGCTAGATGGCTTGGTTCGAGGAGAGATTAGGGTCCAGGTCGAGAGGCGGAAGCGGGTCCAGTGGTGCTCGTGCCTGCAATGCTCTGGCGCATCTCGGTGTCGGCGGTAATGTTGCGCAGCTTGTAGTAATCCATCACCTTTAACTTGCCTTGTTTAAGAGCATCCGCGATCGCGACCGGCACGTTGGCTTCGGCGGCTACCACTTCGGCGCGACTCTCTTCGATCTTTGCGATCATCTCCTGCTCGATCGCGACTGCTTCAGCGCGGCGGCTTTCGGCTTTGGCGCGAGCTACGCGGGTGTCCGCTTCGGCGCGGTCGGCTTGCAGCCGAGCGCCGATGTTCTCACCGACATCGATATCTGCGATATCGATCGAGACGATTTCAAATGCCGTTTGGTCATCCAAGCGACTTGCAAGTACTGCTTTTGAAATCATGTCCGGGTTTTCGAGGACCACTTTGTGGCTAATGGCCGAACCGATGGCGGACACGATTCCTTGACCGACGCGTGCGATGATCGTTTCTTCGGTGGCACCCCCGATAAGTCGTTGCAGATTGGCTCGTACGGTAACGCGGGCTTTGACCTTGAGTTGGATACCATCTTTGGCGATGGCATCCAGGAAGGGAGTGGAAGAACTGCGTGGAGGGCAGTCAATGACTTTGGGGTAGACGCTGGTCTGCACTGCGTCGAGTACATCTCGACCAGCCAAGTCGATGGCGGTTGCTTCGCGGAAAGAGAGGGTGATTTGTCGGCTCTTGCGAGCGGCGATCAGTGCGCGGATGACTTGCGACACGTTGCCGCGAGCCAGGTAGTGAGCTTCGAGGGCCTTGGAGGTCAGGTCTTCATCATTGATGCCGGCTTGGACTGCCATGATTTTGCTGCGGACGATCGTTCGAGCGTCGACACGTCGAAAGAGCATGCCGATGAGATCGAACACACCGACCTTCGCACCGGTCATCACGGATTGGATCCATAGCCAGAAGTACCGTGAAAAGACCGCCAGAAATACCAGGGCCACGATGAAGGCCAAGGCCGCCAAAACGATGCTGATGACGACGAATACTTGATCCATAAGGATTTGCTGAAAATCACAAGGAGGTGGACGAACTTTGAGAGCGGATCGGGCTCCGCGAGTATTAATGTACTGTGAGGGAAGACGGGAGGGTACCTCCCTGGAGGCTGGCGGGCGATTTTGCCTGACTATTCCCTACATCCGTTAAGATCCCTCACATTTTTTGACCGCTCCCCCGTTCGTGGGGCTTGAGCAACCATTGTTTTCCGTCGTGCCGGAATCCACGAGCAACCCTTGGGAAACCAAGAGTGTTGGACGCGCCGTGCGTCTTCCTTTCGGTACCCGCATGACCTAGCTACATGTCTCAGGCAACGGATTCCTCTAATTCAGTTTTCGATGAAAACCTTGTGGTTCCACGAGGTACGGCGATCGTGCGCGCTCCGTCCGGGCCGATTTCCCTGACGTGTGTGGCTGCTCTCCAAGTAGCGCTTCGAGCCAAGCATGGAGCCACCGCAGCTCATTCGCTTCGGGTTGGCATGTACGCCAGCGCTTGGGGCTATGCTTATGGATTGCGTGAGGATCATGTCCATCTGTTTGAAATGACCGGCTTAATGCATGAGATCGGGAAGATCGGCATTCCTGACCGAGTGCTTCAAAAGCCAGATGGGCTGAATGATCAAGAGCGGGCCATGATGGGGCTCCAACCCCATGTGGGAGTTGAGATTCTTAAGGCAGCTGGTGCCACTCCCCCCTTGTTAACCGCGATTGCGAACCTCGGCATTGATTACTCGGCATTGCCGAATCCCAGCGCGACGGATTCGGCCGCTATGTCATCACGGCTGATCCGGGTCATCGATGCCTACGACTCCATGACTTCGCGATCGGTCTATCGGGATCCACTATCCAAGGAGGATGCGGTCAGTGAGTTAATCCGAAACGCTGGTACCCAGTTCGATCCCAAGTTGGCTCGATCGTTTGCACAACTCGTCATGAAGCCCAAAAAGGCCATCGAGGATCGAGTCCAATTACATTGGCAACAAATGTTGCCGCAGTTGACCCAACACCTCCAGTTCCAATTCGATATCGACGGAGCGTCATCGCCCAACCATTCGTCGCCGATGATGCATATCATGAACGATACGTTCTATCGGCACATGCTGAACAGCATTCAGCAAGGAGTCATCTTCGTCGACAGCGATTTCCGAGTGTTGCAATGGAACAAGGCAGCTTCGATGATGACCGGACAGCCTATCGACGTCGTCCTCCATCAGTTTTGGAAGCCGTCACTGGTCGGTTTTTGCGATCGATACGGATATCCATTGCCGGACCACCAATGTCCGTTCTTGGCGATGCTCACCACCGGCGAAAAGTCACAACAAAAGATGATGATCAAGCGTGACGATGGCACGATCCTCGATGTTCAAATCGAAGTCGTACCGGTCACGAATGAACGTGGCAAGATGACCGGAGGGGCGATCATCCTGAACGATGTCAGTGAGCAGCAAGCGCTCGAGCAAACCATCATTCACCTGAACGAGCGTGCCACGCAAGATCAACTAACCAAGGTTGCGAACCGTGGGGAACTGATCCGACAACTCCCGGCCTTCATCAAGAATCATGTGTCTGGTGATCCGCCGGGAGCGATCATCATTTGCGACATCGACTTCTTCAAACGCGTCAATGACCATTTTTCTCACCAAGCTGGAGACGAGGCATTGAAGTTGTTTGCGACCCTTCTTCGAGACTCCTGTCGCTCCACCGACCTGGTGGCTCGCTATGGAGGCGAGGAGTTCGTCATACTCTGTTCGCAATGCGATTTGGCTGAGGCAAAGGGACTCGCCGAATCGATCCGAAACAAATTGCAACGAACACCGATCCCTGCCTTGAGAGGAGCCTGCATCACCGCGAGCTTTGGCGTCACCGAAGTATTGCCCGGAGACGACGAAGAGATCGCGTTGGGCCGAGCTGACCGCGGCTTGCTGATGGCCAAGGAGAATGGACGCGACCAAGTGATCTGCATCGTCGGCGACCAGGATGGTCTAAACAACCAGGGATCGTCCAAACCCTCGACTTGGATGGAGTGGGTCGAATTGGCATCCAACAAGACCAAGCTGGATGCGGAGCTGGTGACGAATGTTCCCAAAACGCTTGCGTACGATAAGCTGCGAGGGTTCGCGAACGAATTCTTGGCGGTTATCACCAGCGTGCAGAACGACTTTGCCATTTTCGAGATCGATTGCAAAAACACGCCGATGCCACGTCAGCCCAACGAAAGGCTTGGAAAGCACCGAATTCACGTTGGACTGCGAGAGATCGAGATGCGAGCTGGGGCAGAGAAAAACATTGTGCGGCAAGCCACGCTGATTCGAGTGATCATTACTCCGCTTCACACACGCGATCGCAGAGAAGACGCTAACCTCACCCAGTGTGCTCGCTTGATGCAAGCCTTGCAATGCTATCTGCTGGCGGAACCGTTTGATGCATCCATGAAGGCGGATCTGATTCGAGTGATAAAGCCGGAAAACGATTCGCGGTATCGCTAAGATCGGTCTCGACGTTCACCGCACTGCTTGCCCTTACGCTATGCTGATGCAACGTCACATCGCATCCGTCCAGATCTCCATTTTCTTGCGTCATAAAGTGCCATGAATTCCATGGATCTGCCCACCCCTCAACAGCCAACTGATCGTTCTGCGTCGACCCTTTGGTGGATTAATGGGATTTCCATCGCAGTCCCGCTGGTCGTTGCATTGCTCCTGGGAATTCGAACCAAGGTGGATTTGGGGAGCTGGACGCAGAACCTGCCACACGTCATCGGTGGTATCAACACATTGACGTCATGCCTGCTCGTGATCGGTTGGCTCGGCGTTCGCAATGGCAAGATCGCTTTGCATCGGGCTTGCATGACCTCCGCTATCGGGCTTGGAGCTTTGTTTCTCGTATGTTACGTGACCTACCATTTGTCCAACCCTTCGACAACTTTCGGAGGGACAGGCGTGATACGGTACGTCTACTACTTCATCTTGATTTCGCACATTCTCCTGTCGCTGGTCGTTCTGCCGTTGGTTCTGCGAGCCTTCGCCTTTGCTTGGTGCCGCATGTTTGATGCGCACCGCCGCATCGCCCGTTTCGCATTGCCGATTTGGCTTTATGTGTCCGTCACTGGCGTTTTGGCATATTGGATGATCTCTCCGTACTACGCCAAGTAAGTCTATGCCAAGTAAGTCTATGCCTAGTGGGCGACTCTAAGGAACCGACCGGGCCCAAGAGGGCCAATAAATCGGCGGTGGAGCCGAAACATCGACGAGCGCTTGGGTTGTCGGATGTTGCAGGACCACGCGATGGCAGTGTAAAGCGATCCCTTGTGGAAACGTCTCACGAGCGCCGTACAGAGAATCTCCCAAGATCGGGCAATCGATGGCACTCAGTTGACAGCGGATTTGATGCTTGCGGCCTGTGATTAGCTCAATCTCTAGAAGTCCTTGCCCCGCATGGGATCGTAAGAGACGGTAGTTGAGGATCGCTCGCTGGGCCGTCTGTGGATGAGCCGAGTCGGCCACGCGTGTCCTGTTCGCATGTTCGGGGCGTACCAAGTCGTGCTCGAGTTGGCCGGAAATGGGATTCGGTAATCGTTCAACAATGGCCCAGTAGAACTTTCGAGTCGTCCGTTCGCGGAACTGATCGCTGAGCCGACTGGCTGACTTGCTCGTTCTTGCGAAGGGGACAATTCCTGTAACGGGAGCGTCGAGTCGGCTCACGACTCCCAAATAGACGTTTCCAGGCTTGTGGTACTTGTGCTTGAGGTAGGTGCGAGCGGATTCGAGCAGACTGCGCTGGTCGGCCGTTGCACCTTGAACAACCCAGTCCGCCGGTTTGTCCACAATAAGCAGGTGGTTGTCTTCGTAGAGGATCTGGGAAGGATGCAAGCAGATTGACTTTCGTAACGTTATTCTTTACCCGTGCAGGGCGTTGCTGCCCCTATTCTATCGCACAATGCTCTTCGGTTATCCTGGCGTGCTTCTTCTGCCGATCGGTTCCGCCGAGCTATGTCCACGGACCTGACGCGGCAAAGGTTTGTGCTGGATGAGCATCTGGCCAACGCCCGTTCGAGTACAAAACACGAACTGGGTAGATTTGCGGGGTAGGAGGGTTGTCGCAAGAGTCGTGCGACGAATTGTCGCGAAACCGCAAGAGATTGCGAAAAATCCATGGTTTGCATAGGAAAACCGTCGATGCTCTGTTGCCCGTGGTCGTAATGTTTTTCGTGGCCATCTTTTGTGTTTCCGCGGTTGCTTGTACACTGCCTCGCGAAAGAGGGAGAAGCCGGGTGGTGCTCTGCCCAGGTTGAAGTCAAGTCGTCCAAATACTCGTCGCTGAAGACTATGTCCCAACGATTTCTGTTTCCCCGATGGACCAACAAATTCTTGGCCCTTTTAGGGGTATTGATCCTTGCCGGGGGGGCGTATGCAAGCGTCCTTTTCCTCGGGATCACCAGCCCTGAGACTCTCAATACGGGGTATCGGCCCCTACAGCCGGTCCCTTTTAGCCACGCTTTGCACGCGGGCGAGTTAAAGATGGATTGCAAGTACTGCCATGCATCGGTCGATAAATCCGCTCACTCGCAGATTCCCGCAACCCAAACATGCATCAACTGCCATTCCCCTCGTACGACGGCCGGCGCACCGAAGTTGTCCGCAATCCATTCGGACTCTCCAAAGCTAAAACCGATTCGAGAGAGCTGGCGGACGGGGGAATCGGTTGACTGGATCCGTATCCATCGATTGCCTGATTACGTTTACTTCAACCACGCAGCCCATGTGAATCGAGGGGTCTCTTGCGTTTCCTGCCACGGACGGGTGGATCAGATGGAGATCGTCTATCAGGCAAAAAATCAATCGATGGCATGGTGCTTGGATTGCCATCGCAATCCCGAACCACATTTGCGTCCGGTTGAAGAAGTAACGAATCTTGCCTGGTCTGCAGGGAGTGAAGAAGACCAGCTGGCTTTGGGCAAGAAGCTTCGCAAAGAAAACAACATCAATCCTCAAACCAATTGCGCGGTCTGCCACCGATGAGCCAACCTGGGACCGAACATAGAGCACGGTATTTTCGTAGCCTCGACGAACTGCAGCGAACGCCCGAGTTTGAACAGTTTCTCGGTCGTGAGTTTCCGCAAGCCGCTTCGGAGTTTCCGGAAGGGGTTTCGCGTCGTCGATGGCTTCAGTTGATGGGCGCCTCCCTCGCGTTGGGAGGGATGTCGGGGTGTCGTTACAACCGCGAAGAGGTTGCCGCGTTTGTGATGCGGCCCGAGGGGCGGGTGCCCGGTGTTCCCGAATACTTCGCCACCAACTTTGAGTGGGCTGGTCGTGTGGTCAATGCGTTGATCACGAACATGGATGGCCGCCCGATCAAGGTGGATGGCAACGCAGAGCATCCAGTATATTCCCAGAGTCAGCCCAAGGACTTCGAAGAAAACAAGAAGCTCGCCTCGGCGGGAACGGATGCAGAGACACAAGCATCGATCTTGTCCTTGTACGATCAGGATCGCATCGCGACGGTGCTGAACCGAAAGTCGGCGGGAGCTGCTCCCGAGATTGCCGACTCGGATGACGAGGCCCAACGAAAGTCCTCTTGGGATGCTCTCGAGGCTTACATCTCGGAAAAGCGAAGCACTCTTGCCGATGGCAAGGGGCTCGCGGTTCTTTATGAGCCAACGTCGAGTCCGTCGTTGCGTCGCATGCTTGCTGAGACGCACAAGAAGTATCCTGCTGCAACATTCGTTCGCTACGAGTCTGTGTATTCGCAGAACGTCAATAAAGCGTTGGATGCGGTCGGGGCATCTGGGACGAGCATGCTGTTTGACTTGGATTCAGCCAAGGTCATTGTTGCCTTGGATTCCGACTTGTTCGGAGCCGATCCACAATCGGTTCATTACTCGCGCCAGTTTGCGAACCACCGTTCACCGTCTGGTCCCTGGATGAACCGGCTGTACGTTGCGGAGTCCCAATACTCCGTGACCGGGACCGCGGCCGACTACCGGCTGCCAGTCCAGTCATCGCAGATTGGGGTGCTGCTGCGAGCCATTGAGGCCGCCATCGACAAAGGGGCTCCGGCGAACAACGAGGAAGAAGAAACACCACCGATCGACAAGCTTCGTTCGACGGAGCGCATTGCCCGCGTTGTCGATGCGATAGCCAGCGATCTACTGCATCACAAAGGCGAATGCGTGCTCAGCGTAGGTTCGCACCAGCCCCTGGCGGTTCAGGTCGCGGCCCTTCGGATCAATCAGAAGCTCGGGAATATCGGCAAGACGGTCAAGTTGGTTCAGGTGCCGAACGAACTCTCCGGGATTTCGAATCTCAAGTTGGACGACTTTGTTCGTCGGGCTTCCGATTTCTCGATGGCTTGGGTGTTGACGCCCAACCCGGTGTTTTCTGTTGCAGGCGATGTGAAGCTTGGAGACGCATTGGCCACGATTGGGGATGTGATTTATCATTCGCATTACGATGATGAGACGGCCAAGTTCTGTCGTTGGACAGTACCCGCTACTCATCCCTTGGAAGCCTGGGGTGACGTTCGGAACGCGGATGGAACCTACGGCGTCTGTCAGCCGATGATCGACCCGCTCCTCGGGGGCAAGAGTGCCATTGAGTTCTTGGCCATGTTGGCAGGGTTCGAAGTCACCAAGGGGCAGGACATCGTCAAGCAAACCGCGGCGAATGTTTCAGGCGGGCAGTTGAATGATCGGGTCTGGAAAGAAACATTGCACGCAGGGTACATGGCTGGTTCCGCCAGTCCTCTGTTCTCCGGTGATATCACCACCGACGCGAAAGAGTTGAAAGCCAAAGAGTTGACCTCGCGCGTCTACGAATTAGACGAAGGTGATTTGCGTACGGAAGCGGATCCAGCCAATCTGGAAGTGTTGGTCCTCCCGAGTGAAACCATTTACGATGGTCGACTGGGCAACAATGGTTGGCTTCAGGAGTGCCCTCAATCGGTTACGAAATTGACTTGGGACAACGCAGCCATCTGCAGTCCAGAGACGGCGAGCAAGCTCGGATTAAAGCATTCCGAAGTAGCTATGATCACGTTGGGTGAGTCCAGGGTGAAGCTGCCTGTGTTTATTGTTCCGGGGCACGCCGAAGGTTCCATTACCATCCACATGGGGTATGGAAGAACGAAGGAATCGGGGGGATCGGTCGCGGGTGCTGTTGGCACGAATTTGTCGACCTTCCGGCGTTGGAATCAGGCGGCCATTTACACCGGTGTCTCCGTTGAAGGGACGACAGAACCTTATCGTCTTGCAACGACCCAAGATCACTTCGCCTTAGACGATTTAGGGTTATCGGAAACGGCCAAGCGAGCACCACAGTTGGTTCGCGAAGGGACGCTCTTTGAGTACAAAGAGAATCCCAAATTCACGAAGCAGATTGTCGAGCTGCACTTCGAGAATAAGTCTTTGTGGGAGGAGCCCAAGGTCGATGAAAACCACAAATGGGGGATGGCGATCGATCTCAACAAGTGCACGGGATGCAACGCTTGCGTGATTGCTTGCCAAGCCGAGAACAACGTGCCGATCGTGGGTAAGGAGCAGGTGATACGCGGTCGAGAAATGCATTGGCTGCGGATCGACCGGTACTACCAAGCAGATGTCGTGGCTAAGAGTTCACGGGAT
>JALOQW010000054.1 GCA_025459275.1 Pirellula sp. | reverse complement strand
GAGAAACGTGCCAGATTTCTGCGCCACATTCAGCTGACAAAGATGTAACCAAACTCGCATTCGAGGACAATTCAAATCCCGTGCCGAACACTATTGGCTGGAAGCCTATCCCACTTTCGTTGAACGGTAGGTGATTAAACCAGGAATGGATAAGCAATACTTGCTTAAAGAGGATGTTCAAACAGCCAAAAGACAGGACGATTGAAGACCTCGTAGCAGATGGTCGAGCCTTTGCAGACTCGGAGTCTGGGAAAAGGATTCTGTTGAACTCGATGTATGTAGTGATGCTTGAGCGCGAATTCGCGAATTACATTGGGACTGCTACGGCGAAATCGTTCATTCAAGAGAGCCGCGGGGTCAAGAATGCACTTCGAGCCATCGCTAACGGAGATTACGAGAATGCCAAGGATTTCTTGGTTGGTCTATCGGAAGAATCTCTCGTGAATGAATTGCGGTCAAGAAGATTAATGCCCACTGGTTTGGAGGACGATCTGGTCCAAGCACTTGCTAAGATTCCCGATGCAATGAAGA
Organism: Pirellula sp.; assembly: GCA_025459275.1. Classification (GTDB taxonomy): domain Bacteria; phylum Planctomycetota; class Planctomycetia; order Pirellulales; family Pirellulaceae; genus JBKCUI01. The sequence continues at coordinate 15,294 of JALOQW010000054.1, read as the reverse complement.
AGTGGGAGCAGGAATTTTATACGGATTGAACCCCTTCTTCCAAGTAAAGACCTTTATCATGCCGTCATGCTTGATGCTGCCACCCATCCCCGACGACGGCAACGTAAAGCCCTCAAGTCAGTGCCATGCGGGCTAACGCCTGCGATCGCTGAGAATTCGACGAAGACTGTCTTGTACTTTTTGGTCTTTGGACTCGGATCCTGTGACTTGTGTTTGGAACGGAATGATGGCAATGGAGTTTCCATCGGTGGGCGTATCCATGGACTCGGCTACCTCCAGCACATCCTGCACCAGGTATTTGGGTGCAGAGATGAGAAGCAAGTTCGCTTCTTGGTCAACACCGATCGACAGGAGTCCTTGATACTCAGGACTGGTAGTCGTGGCCGCGAGGCTTCTCGTGAAGCCCGTGCTTCTCGAAAGCATGCGGTCGTTGACGGTCATCAGGTCTTGGTAGATGGAACGTAAAGCTTCGGCCACGACCGTAGCTTTGCGATGTTTAAGGCGGTATGTCACCTTTTCTCGTTGGAGCTTCTCGTCTTCCGAGCTAGGCTGGTCTAGCAGCGCTACGGACTCCTCGATCTGCTCGAGTTGCCCCTCGCTTGCGTTCTGAACAATCAGCCGATTGGTGCGGGTATCGACGTCGATCATGAGGCTTGGGGCGCTTGTCAACTTGTTCAGCGAGTTGAGCGATGCAGGAAATAGGGTATCGAGCTGGCGTTTTACGGTCGAGGCTTGGGCGTGCTTCAGTTCAATCACCTTGAGTTGGGCGGGAGTTTTGATCATCTGCTTGAGCAGGCGTTTTACCGTGTCCGCTGCTGCTGGATCTCGAGATAGCACCACCAAGTTTCCATCGCTCCCTTGCATGAGTCGAACGGGTGGCGCTTCAGTATCCTTTGGCATTTCGGGTGGCGCGCCGCTGGCTTTGGTGGCAACCATTCTGCCCGAAGCGAGTTGTACACCTTCGTTTTGGGCAATGGGCTCCGAAGACTGGGCTGGTTTGCTGCGAGACTCAGGCCCACGAGGGGAATCGGCGCCACCTTCCGAATCCGGTGACCACTTCGGCGCATCGTCTTGTTCAAAAATGAGAGGCGAATTGCTCAGATCGCCCCAGACTCGCTTGAGCCGTTCGACGACTGGCGTGATATCTTGTCCATGCGTTTCGATGATCTGAACGTTGGACTCAACGATTCTCTCGGAAAAGGATTCTCCCAATTGGGCCAGGAATTCGCGAACATACTTGAATTCGTTTTGGGTAGCCCACAGGAGTAGTCGGGAGTGTTCGGTGTCGGCTTCCACCTGGAATTTTCCGTCGCTTGGGACACCCGGAGCGTTCGGTGGACGATCGGGCGTTTTGAGGACGAGCTGGATGGCTTTGGTGGCGTAGATTGGGTCTAGATTGGCTAACGGCAGAACCATCGCCGAACGCTTTTCTGCCCGAAACGAATCGATCACTTGGGAGATCGTTAAATGATCCTCGGGGGATGCGAACGCGATCAAGCGATTGTAGGCCGCTTCATGTTGGATACTCGCGTCCTTGCTGATGTTTTCTCGATCCTGCAGAGCCGCGATCATACGGGTCACAACAGCGGGATCGAAGCCGCTGACATCGTGGACTTTGACTCGCGAAAGGGTCTCCCATGTCGAGCCTCGGTCGGGAACCTTCTTGTCCATGGCTTCGACAGCTTGGCGAACGATTTCGATTTTATTGGGGGGGGCGTTGACCAGCAGGCTGTTCTCTTTGTCGTTGACCACAAGAAAGATCGTTGGCTTCTTTTCGCCGACGAGAGCTTGTGCGTCCCGTCCCATCTGCTTGACGGCTTCAACCTTGAAGCGGGCTTGTTCGATGTCTAGTTGCGTTTGCGCGGAGGTTGAAGGTGGTCCTTCTGCAGGCAAGCCGAGCAATTGCCGGATCTTGGGTGCGACTTCATCGGCTTTGCGATGCTTGAGATGAAACTCGGCTACCCTTTCTTTGCGGGAGTCGTCGCTTTCGGCTTGATTCAAGAGACGATGGAATTCTCGCAGATTGACGACCGCATCGATGGCTTCAAGGCGGTTGGCGCTGGCCATCGGAAAGAGTTTGCCAAAGGGACTGAGGAGTGGTTCCAATTCCTTTGCGGCTTCCTCCGCGATCATCCAATCGAGAGGAAAAGAAACCCGTACGACGGAATGCTTTGGCAAGGATTCCAGCTCTTCCGCTTCGACACGAGGGACGAGCGTAACGTCCAGTTCCTTGAGCGAAACAACCCTCAAGACTCCCGCACGCTTGACCAAGGCGAATCCCCGGGCCAGCAACTGCATATTGAAGAGGTCTTCAGCTTCCTCGAGCGAAATGGGTTGGGTGCTCGACAAGCTAACCACGTCTGTCGGTAAGGTCTGCCAGTCGAGATTCAGTTCCAACCGTTCGGCAAGCCACTGCAAGGCCGGCAGCCATTCTTGGTCCCTGAACTCGAGCAAAACCTCCTTGGCTTCCGGGGAAGTCGCGGCGGATTCGGACGGTGGACTGCCAGTCTCCGGCTCCTGCATGCAAAGCAAAGCCAAAGCGCCGATGAAGAACGAATTCAACATAGGTGATACGGGGTTGCGATCCAGCCGCGGTGGGAATGGGTTGCCGTCCTGGCGAGGCTGGTCTGGTTGGAGGGGCAAATGCGGGGAAGGAATCAACGATGCATCTGCGTGAGGAAATCGAGCACGAGGCTACGATCGACACAACATGACTGTAGCCCGCCCCCCGCCTCAAATCAACCCCTACACCCCTCTTTCGGGGGAGGGTTATTTTTCTGCCAGCCCGTCTTCGATCATGGCCTTAAAGACCTGGGAGACACTCTTGTCGAACGGTTCGCTTGGAACCTTGTACTTCTCGCAGATCGATAGGACGCGACGATAGAATTCTCTCAATTGCTCGTCGCTGATGCTCTCCTTGAGGGTGAGTCGACCGGAGCGAGGTTCTTTCGTGGCAATGGACTGGAATGCAAACTCCATTTCGATCATGGACAATTTGCCTTCACCCGCAGCCCGAAGCCAGCGATCGCAGGCGAGTGCAAAATCCGATTTCTCTTGCTCGGTCAAACCTTTGGTACGCTGAGCGGCGCGATTGATTTCCTCAACGACTCCCCACTGAAGGATCGTCGAATCTTGCAATCGGGCTCCGAGACGTGTCAGTTGACGTGAAGTGAGTTCATCCCTTTCCATCTGTGACGCCAGCGACGTCAGTTCGTCGATGATGGCCACTTGATCGGGCTGGCTGAGCGAGGATTGATCAACCCACGGGATCAATTGCTCTCGAACCGCATAGGCGGCGCGCCCCCCCTGTTTGCCGGTCAACATGAACGACATGAAGGCTACGAGCACGCACAATGCAACCAAAAAGAAGATGAATACCACCATACAGGCAGGGCCAAGTGGGACATCCTTTTGTTTGGCAGCCGATGTCGGATCTGGCTCGTGCCCGGTAGATTCAGTCAAGGTGTTACTCTTCGTCGAAAACGATGCTTAAGACTTCGTACCGCAGTGTTCCGCGCGGCGCAACGACTTCCACGATCTCGCCGATCTTCTTTCCCATCATCGCCGCCCCAAAAGGGCTGGTGGAAAGGATCTTGCCGGTCTCATAATCTTCGTCCCCAGCACCAACAAGCATGTACTCCTCTTCGTCGCCGAACTGGAGGTCCTTCAATTTGACGCGGGCCCCAAAGACCACCTGATCCTTTGGAAGGGCAGAGGTATCGATGATGTGGGCGCGGGACAGTTTGGCCTTGAGCGCGTTGATTTTCGCTTGAACGAGTCCTTGGTTTTCGCGCTGGGCATGATATTCCGCGTTTTCCTTGAGGTCCCCTTCGGCCCGCGCATCGGCGATTTTCTCGGCGATTCGGGGCATTTCTTCGTTCTCCAGACGTTCGATTTCGGCCTTGATTCGGTTGTAGCCCTCGCGGGTCATGGGCACGTAATCGCTCATCGCACTCTCCTCATCTCAGAAAAAAAGATGCGACCCTTCCCCAGCATAGAGGAAAAGCCGCATTTCCACTCCGTTTTCGGTTGTTCAACAGGCTCTCTATCTTTCACTTTGACCAGCGATTGTCAAGGTTGTTGTGGTATAGTTTCGGCATGCAAATCTCCGTTGTCATCCCTGCCTATAACGAAGCCGAATCCTTGGAAGGAGTGGTGCGAAACCTGCGGGAGCACTTGAATTCCAAAGGCATCGAGCACGAAATCGTGGTGGTGGTGGACGGAGCAACGGACGATACGGAATCGGTCGCACGTCGGGTGGCCGATGCGGTTCTGGTCCATCCTGTCAATTGTGGCTATGGTCGGTCACTGAAGACAGGCATTGTGGCCGCCAAGAACGAATGGATCGTCATTACCGATGCCGACGGCACGTACCCCAACGACCGCATTCCCGATCTATTGGCCCTCATGGATCGATTCGATATGGTGGTAGGTGCTCGGTCGGGTAGTTTTTACACAGGGAATACAGTCAAACGATACGGACGTATTTTGTTTCGTTGGCTGAGCGAATACGCTACCGGCCAACGGATTCCCGATATCAATTCGGGATTGCGAGTCTTTCGCCGCAGTCAGATGATTCCCTTCTTTCCGTTAATCAATTCGGGCTTCTCGTTCACCACAACCTGCACCCTCTCCTATTTGCTCAACGATCTCCTCGTTGCCTACGTCCCTATCGACTACTTCAAGCGGCAAGGTGTCTCGAAAGTCCACCACCTCAGGGACTCGCTCCGTGCGCTTCAGATCATTGTCGAAGCCATCCTGCGCTGCAATCCAATCAAGGCCTTCTTGCTTCTAGCCACCCCGTTTGCCGTGTTAGGCTGCCTGACGGGATTACTGGCCTTGGTCACCATGAGCGGATGGGCTTGGATGGCTTGTGTGATCTCCCTATGCACTACAGGCATCCTTTTGGGATTAGGTTTCCTCGCTGTCGCACTCTTGCCCGCTCGTCATCGGCATGAACACGCATGAGCCAGCTCCGATAGGCCGCGCAACCATGAGTCCGGCGATGGCGGACATGCAAGCCTACCCTGCCTACTTGCTGGACAAGGTGCGTCCTGCGATTGGCACGCGCGTGATCGAGCTCGGTATCGGGAACGGACATAACGTGATGGACCTTTTGAATCGCGGATGTCATGTCCTTGCAACGGACATCGACCCCGATTGTCTGCGCGATCTTGTCTCGAACGTTAACAAATCGATGCACCATGCCAAAGATCGCCTGGCCACCGCGATCATTGATCTCAATGAACCGACAAGCCTGGATGCGCTTCGCTCGTTTCGCGCGGATTCCATACTGACATTCAATGTCCTTGAGCATATTGCCAACGACGGACTCGCTCTTCGCGCTCTATCGAAGGTTGTCGAATCGCAAGCCCGAATCGGTATCGTGGTACCGGCGATTCCCGCGTTGTACGGAAGAATGGATGCTGAAGCGGGACACTTCCGACGCTACACTCGGAAGAAACTGATGCAGGTTCTTGAGCAGTCGGGATGGAAGGTTGAGTCGTGCTGCTACATCAACGCTATTGGGGCAGTCGGATGGTGGTTTCACAACCGGCTTCGTAAGTCCGCCGGATTGCAGGACCCGCACGTCAACCAACAGATGCGCGCGGCCGATGGATGGCTGCCTCGTATCTCGCGCTGGACCGATCCATGGCTCGCCAAGCGGTTCGGCTTGTCGGTGGCTGCCATCGCTACCGTCGGTACCTCAGCCCAAACAGAGAATTGATACGTCATGTGCGGGATCGCCGGCTTCTTGCTTCATGATCTGGGACACGTTTCCTCTGTTTCGACTATCAGGCCGGACAGCCCATACGCCTTGAACGCACGAGAAAACCAGGCCATTCAAATGATCGCATCGATCCGGCATCGAGGTCCGGACGGCCAAGGGCTTTTGATCGATCCTCCCCTTTATTTGGGGCATTGTCGACTCGCCATCCTCGATCCCACACCGGACGGGCACCAGCCGATGTGCGATCGGAAGGAGCGATATTGGATCAGTTACAACGGAGAGGTCTACAACTTTCCGGAGTTGAAGCGGGAGTTAATCCAACTTGGAGCAACCTTTCACACGCGAACCGATACGGAGGTTTTGTTGCATGCGTTTCTTTTCTGGGGCAGAGACATGCTGGCGCGATTGGATGGCATGTTTGCTTTAGCCATCTGGGATCGTCACCAGCGATCGCTGTGGCTGGCCAGGGACGGAGTGGGTATCAAACCTCTCTTTTATGCAGCTTACCACGACCGGTTTCTCTTTGGCTCGGAGATCAAGGCAATCCTTGCGGCAGGAGTCTCATCGGAACCGGATCATGAGGCCTTGGGCACCTTTCTCAGCTTTGGTTATGTCGCGGCCCCTAGTACGGGCTTCTCGGGAATCCGGCAATTGCCCCCTGGCCACGAAATGACCGTTAAGCCCGGTGAACGTGATCCCCAACCGACCCGCTGGTTTCGCATGCCTTATCCGAATGCCCCCACCACATGGTCGCGCTGGGAAAGTGCAGATCGACTGCATAGCGCTTTCAGCGAGTCGGTGAATCGACAACTGCGGAGCGATGTGCCAATTGGTGCATTCCTGAGTGGAGGCTTGGACTCATCATCCGTCGTGGCGTGTATGGCTCGGTTAAATCCTAGCCCCATACATACATATTCGATCGCAATGTCGGACAAAGACTTCGACGAATCGGAGCCAGCTCGAGCGGTCGCGAACATCGCTCATACCATACATCATGCCCCGCAAATCGACGCGTCCCATTTCGAAGACTTGGTTCGCGCCGTCTACCATGCAGAGGACCCGATCGCAGACAACTCGATGCTCCCCTTCTGGAAATTGTGCGAGACGACCTCAAGAAACGTCAAGGTTGCGCTGAGTGGCGATGGTGCGGATGAACTGTTGGGAGGCTATTCGACCTATCGAGCCACCCATCTTGCCCGTTGGTACCGCCGCATTCCGATGTGGATGCGCCAACACTTGATACGTCGAATGGTGGACGGCCTGCCGGCTTCGGATCGCAAGTACGGAACGTCCATGCTGGCACGCCGCTTTGTCAATGCAGCGGACCAGCCATGGCCACGGGATCATGCAAGCTGGCGTTTAATGCTCGACGATGGCTACAATCGCAGCCTATGCTGCGACGGCAACGCACTTGCCCTCGAACGATCATTGACTCAATACACCGCCACTCTCGATGATGCACCGCCGTGGTTGGGGGTGATGGGACGAATGCTCCACATGGATTTGACGTTTCACTTACCGAACGACATGCTGGTCAAGGTGGACCGCATGAGCATGGCTCACTCCCTGGAGGTTCGTGTCCCTTTCCTCGGCAAGGAGGTCATCGAAACATGTTTGTCGATTCCCGATCGTTGGAAGGATCCAAGGAATGGAGTGAAGCGTCCGCTTAAGGACGCGATGCGATGGCAGCTACCGCAATCGATCCTGCGTCGCAAAAAGACCGGATTCCTAATACCCATCTCCAATTGGCTGAGAACTTCGTGGCGAGAAGATCTTCGCGCCTGTCTTACGAAAAGCTTTTGCGAACGAACGAGAGTCCTTCGCTGGGAAGGGGTCGAACGCGTGTTGAGAGAGCATGCGAGTGGGGAGACGGATCATGCGTATCCTTTGTTCACGCTGCTTGTTTTGGCGTTGTGGTGGGAACGCTGGTTCGATGGAGCGTCGGGGCCAGGAACCCATTGGAAAGTCGATATGGAATCTGTATCGCCTCAAATCCAAATTCGAAGACTCTCGAGTCCGTTGTCATCTGTCGCTGGTGAGGGAACAAGTGAAGCGTCCCGATGATCAATACTTGCGACGGATATGCAACCTGCTGCTGGTTATTGCCATCGTTTGCTCGGGCATCCTGCACTGGGGGACTGGGCGCTGGGAAGTGGAGATCCAGCCTGACAGTGACAGCTATCTTGCGTTCGACTGGTCCAGTTCGGACACCATTTTTCGCGGCATTCGAACACCGGGTTACCCTCTCTTCTTGCGAGCGATAGTCGGTTTCTTTGGCACTGAATGGATCCCAGCAGCACATTGGTTGGTTCTGGTCGGTGCCGTCATCGTATGGAGGCATGGATTATTGGCACAAGATTTTCATCCATTCTCAGCGCTATGCGCATCGGTGCCAATGCTGTTTTCGCCTGCAACTTGGGAGTTGGGGGCGTCCATCGCATCGGACTCGTTGGGGATTGCTTGTTGCATCGCAACCTTGGGATGGTTTCTGGCGGCATTGGGGCCGAGATCATCGATGGCGAGTTGGGGGCTCGTAGGGGCAACAACATTGGCTTCGATCTTGGTTCGGCCGGCCTACTTGTTTTTGTTGCCATTGCTTCCTGTACTAGCTTGCTGGTTGACACTCGTTGTTTGGAAACTGCCTCGCAAAATGGTGCTGCGAAACGTGGCGGCAGCAAGCCTGGCTGTTTGCGTGCCGTTTCTTGGTTATTGCGGCGTGCGCGCAGCAGCGGTGGGCGAATTCGGACTGGTTTCCTTTGCAGGCTACAACCTGGTAGGAATCACCGGTCAATGGATCAGTGACGAGGATGTGCCTAAGTTGGATGGGGCGTCGCAAGAGCTTGCCCGGCAGATGATTCTTCGTCGCACCGATGTCGAGGATTACGCGCCTCCCGATGATTACGAAACGATGGCACGTTTGTACAACGCCACGGTTTGGGGAACGGCAGCTCCAGCCGCGGAGGCGATTTATGGTGAGGATGCCGAAGCCAGCAATGCAGCGCTCCGCAATCTAGCTCTTCAAAGTCTATCGATGCACCCTTGGAACTATATTGATTGGTTGATCCAGAACACGAAACACTTGTTGGACCAACTCCTACGTCAGGCTCTTTCAAGCTGGGGAGCTCGCTTCGCTCTCCTCGGGCTAGCATGCTTCCTTGTTTTGCAAGCCATCACCCCAAGCGCTTGGATGTGGCCGAGAACAGTCAACCTCTGGCTCCCGAGCTTGTCGAATAACAATTGGACTCGAGAATGGAGCGTGATATGGTGGGTCACGATATCATTGATTTGCGCAAAAGGGCTCTTAGTGGTCTTGGTGGAGCCGGCTCTCGGGCGTTACGTTGCGGCGGTAGGTTGTACGGTACCGAGCCTCGTTGGATGGACGGCCTCACTTCTCATTGGAGTCAGCAGCAATAATGTCAGCAGAAATGAAGTCAGCAGCGGGGCCGGCTCGAGCTAGATTGATTGCTCCCTACGGCTTGCTTGGGCGATCCGGCTTAAACTGCCAAAGCTCATCAAAGAAATCCGCATCAGCGATCCGGCCAGGCCAACGCGCGTCTGGGGGGACGCTGATATCAATGACGGCCCAATCGGGAAGCTTCGGTACCTGTCTCGCATTGTTGAGGTAATCGTACTCGCGATAGGTGAAGCTACTGTTGAGAACCACATAGCGATCCGTCGACAGCGGGTTGGGATAGATCATGACTGGCATATGAGTAGGACTGTTCCATTTCGCCCCTGCCAACTCGAGGGTTTCTGCATTCCATTGCATGGGGAGCTTAGGCAAGACTTGGGCGATGAGTGGATTGCTCTGAGGATCCCCCCACAAAATCAGATGGTACTTTCTCAGATCTTCGGGTGTCACGTCTTCGGGATTCTTGATGCGGACATCGCCACGCATTTGGCGATGCCATTCTCGAACCGCGCGATCGAGTTCGGATTGAACCCAGCGTTGCGTCTCGGGATGCAAACCATCGGCGACTGGCCTTACGAACAAGAACCCGTCCATAAACGCATCATCGATCGGACCTTGAAGGGCGTGCCGTTTGTAGAGTCCCGTTGGTTGCGGCTCAATGGGCGAGACTTGCTCCCAAGTGTCTCCCTTTCTTCGGAAGGTGGCTGCTAAGGAGCGGTCGGATCGCAAGCTCAGGGAGAAAGGAATGGGGACAAACTTGAGGGGCCCTTCAAATCGATTGATGATGGTCAGGTCGACACGATCACGATCTTTGGGGATCTCACCGATTGCATACTCCAACGAAAATTGCTGCAGCCCTGGGTCAACGGTCACTTGAATGGATTTCTCTCCATTGACGACATGGACGGTCGTTGGCCTCCAATGCTCCGTTAAACGATCCATTGTCAGCTGGTGGGCCTTGGCATATCGCAAGGTGCAGGTCGTGAAGGAGTAAGCGCTCGGGACCAGTTCCGAGCCGAGGCGATCTAAGGCTTTGAGTCGCTTCTCGATCTCCTTGCGAGCTTCTGGCGCGACCTGATGTCCGGTATTCGGCGCAATGATATGAGTCAATTCGAAGCGTTCATGGACGGGAAGTTCCCAGGCTGCTTTGGCCATGATATCGGCAGCCTGCTTCTGTTTGTCCAAGGCGCCGCTGTACGCAATCGTTGGGAGCATCCTCAGGTTGCGAACCCAAACGGGAGCATCGTACATCTGCCACAGTTTTTGTTCGAACCAATAGGGCTTGAGAGTTTCCGATTGAAACACTTTGAGAAAGTCCGGGGTCTCCGAAAAGCCAGCACCGGGATTCGCAGCAAACCAACGGTCTGGATAATGGACTGCCAAGTGCCATGCCGCCGCCCCACCCATCGAGAAGCCGCGAATCGAAACGCGCCTCGGATCGATCGCATACTCGCTCATCGCATGCTCGATGGCCTCGAGCGTGTCGACTTCGCCAGCCAATTTGTTGGCATTGCAATAACGGCCGAATGGATGAATCATGAGGACCCCCGATTCCGGAAGTGGATCGAACTGAGTCAATCGAGCGGCCAGGAATTGAAGCTCCAAACCTTTCTCGCTCCGACCACGACACCAAACATCCGCCCGTTTCGAGCCATCGGGAGGGTAATTATTCATGACCACGCCATACGGCTGAACGGTTCCATCGAGCTTGGAGCGAAAACCACGAACGGTTGCGAATCGACGGCCCACTTGCCGCCACGGAGTACTTCGTCCTGCCAAAGCATCAGCTCGCGCGATCCCTTCGCGCAAAACGGCATCAGCACGATCGAAATCGGCCACTTCAAAGAAACCGTCTTCATGCAGAGCGAGCGACAGCGCCCGGTGGAAGATCTCGACGTCTGGCAAATACTTCTGGACGAGCTCATCCTTCATGCCGTAGAGCGATTGAATCTTTTCGTTCAGCGTCCCCAGCCCCGTCAACAACGATTCACGACGATCATCGGGGATGGCGATTCCAGGAGGTGGGATCGGGCGAACATTTTCAGCGCGATTGTCTGAAGGGCCGTCCGCTTGAAGCGATCCCAAGGACCACGAGAAGACGCATAGTAGCACGAGTATGGTTGAGACCCATTGCGTTCGCATGATCGATGTCTCCAAGAATGTGTTCTATATCAGCCAACCTGCGAGTTCCGACGCGCGCTGCACTCGAGAAATGGCGAGCATAAAGGCGGCCGTCCGGAGGGATACATTGCGATTCGATGCTTCCTGCCAAACATTTTCGAAAGCATCCGACAGGGTTCGGTCCAACTCCTGTCGGACACGATCCAGACTCCATCGATAGTGTTGACGGTTCTGAGCCCATTCAAAGTAGCTGACCGTCACCCCGCCGGCATTGGCAAGAATATCGGGAAGTATCGTGATATTGCGCGCCGCAAGCATGGCGTCCGCTTCTGGATCGATCGGGCCGTTGGCGGCTTCGATGATGGTTTTGGCACGGATGCGATCGGCGTTGTCCTTGGTAATCACGTCGCCAAGCGCCGCTGGGATGAGCAAATCCACGTCGAGTCCGAGCAGCTCGTCGGCTGGCAATTTTTCGGCACCGCAGTATCCCTCGAGGCTCCCCTTGTTCTTGATCACATAGGAAAACAACTCGGGCACATTAAGCCCCTTGGGATGGAAATACGTGCCACTCAAATCGCTCACAGCGACGACCGGGAATGCTGCTTCATACAGGTACTTGGCAGCATGGGATCCAACGTTGCCGAAGCCTTGAATGGCTGTGCGGCATTGGTCTGGGCGAATATTCAATCGCTTCAAAAGCTTGACTGCCATGGTACCGACACCACGGCCCGTTGCCTCTTCACGCCCCCGTGCGCCGTACTCTTCAACAGGCTTACCAGTGATCACCGCTGGATTGAAGCCGTGATACTTTTCCCATTGATTGCGAAACCAAGCCATGACTTCGTGATTGGTTCCCATATCAGGGGCAGGGATGTCCGTGTCGGGACCGACGATTTCATGGATTTGGTCGACGAACGCGCGCGTCATCCGTTCCATCTCTCGCTTACTGAGTGTCTTCTGGTCGATCCCGATTCCTCCCTTTGCACCTCCGTAGGGCAAGTCCACCACGGCGGTTTTCCAGGTCATCAAAGCGGCAAGCGAACGTACTTCGTCCAAGTCGACGGCAGGATGGTATCTCAACCCCCCCTTCATCGGTCCTCGAGCATTGTCATGTTGAACACGATAACCAAGCACTGTATCGATGCGTACAATATCCCGCTCGAACGCAACCTGGACCGTGACTTCCCGCTTGGAAGTGACCAGGAGCCTTCGAGCCCAATCCGGCAGCTGCAATTGATCGGCAGCTTGATTGAAAAAAAAAGTTGTCGCTTCGCTAGGTCGCATGATGGATCGAGCCAGAGAGGAGTCAAGAAAAGAAGGAGAGGACGCCTATTTGTGAATCTTGGAGGCCAGTTGAACGATGGTGCTGAAGAGATCGGCTTTCAGAGAAGCACCTCCTACCAGACCACCGTCGATATTCGGTTGCATCAGAAGATCGGCGACAGCATCGGGTTTGACGCTCCCACCATATTGGATAATGACTTTCTGTGAGACTGCGTCGGAGAACATCGTTGCGAGAAGGCTACGGATCGAAGCGTGCACCTCTTCCGCCTGTCCGGGGGTGGCTGTCTTGCCGGTGCCAATGGCCCAGACTGGTTCGTAAGCCAGTACCGTCTTTTCCATTTGCTCGTTCGAGAGGCCTGCAAGTGATCCGCGAATTTGCGAGCTAACCACTTCAAGCGTTCGATTGGATTCTCGCTCTTCGAGGGTCTCACCAATACAGACGATTGGCGTCAGTCCCGATCGGAGGGTGGCGTGGAGTTTTTCGTTGACCATCGCGTCGGACTCGCCAAAAATCGCCCGTCGCTCACTGTGGCCGAGAATGACATATCGGCAACCAACGTCGAGCAACATGCCACAACTGATCTCTCCTGTATAGGCTCCTTCGGCTTGGCTGAAGACATTTTGGGCTCCGAGCCCAATGTTGCTGCCGGTCAACGCTTCGGCTGCATCGCGAAGATAAACGGCTGGAGGGCAAACAGCGATATCAACATTCGCAACATCCGAAAGCGAACTTCTTAACTGCGCTAGCAATGCCTGCGAGGAACTGCGAAGGAGGTTCATCTTCCAATTGCCAGCAATAAACAGTTTTCTCACGTCTCAGCAGACCTTTCATCCAAGAGATCAGTACCTATTTCCCGCATCGGTTCGGGCTTCAAGATGTCGGAATTGCCTGGATTGTCAAGATTGGTCTGGATTCTCAAAGCGGCTGATTGTTATTTTCCCCGAGGGGAATCCCTCATTTTCTCACGAATCGCATTGGAATCCGAAATGCGCAAAATTGCGGTTATCAACCAAAAAGGTGGCGTGGGCAAGACAACGACTGCGGTGAACTTGGCTTCGGGCCTAGCCCTTTGTCAGAAGAAGGTATGCCTGGTGGACCTCGATCCACAATCGCACGCATCGCTCCACTTGGGAGTAACCCTTGGGCCTAACGAACGAAGTGTTTATGACCTGTTGTGCGGTGATTCGTCGGTCGCAGAGGCGCGACGCGCCGTATCAGACCAACTCGATATCGTTCCAGCCAACTTGGATCTCGCGGCAGCTGAGCTCGAACTAGCCGGCGAAGTCGGACGTGAGGTCATTTTGCGAGACCGCTTTGAAGCGGAAGTCTCGAACCACGATTTCATGATCATTGACTGCCCTCCCTCCCTTGGCGTGCTAACGCTCAATGCGTTGACAGCTGCCGATGAAGTGTTCCTGCCATTGCAGCCTCATTTTCTCGCCTTGCATGGACTCAGTAAACTTCTCCGCACGATTGAGATTGTTTCGAAACGATTGAACCCAACCTTGAAGTTGGAAGGGATCGTGCTGTGCATGTACGAAGCCAGCACGCGCTTGGCAGCAGAGGTCTCGCGCGATGTCGAAGAATTCCTGGTCTCCAATAGCTCTCAAAGCCCCGTCTGGGCATCAGCCCGCTTCTTCCAGACCAAGATTCGTCGAAACATCCGATTGGCAGAGGCGCCCAGCTTTGGCCAATCCATATTCGATTATGCACCCAATAGCCACGGAGCCGAAGACTATCTAGCTCTGGCACATGAAGTTCTCGAGTCCGACTCGAAGCGACACAGCAATTCTCAAGACTCGATCGCCTTCTCTAGCAACTGAGCATCTGAATCGCCCGACGATTGGGAACCTCCGATCAAAGACGAGCGCGAAGATGCAAGCCAGGCCACCGATCCCCAGAAAGAAGCCAATCGCAATTGGTGGGGAAATCGTGCGCAGTCGAACGTACCTCGCGTGGTTCTCCCTCGCGACCGCAAGGAATCCAACACAGTTGCAAACTCGGATCCCGCTGTTTCACCAGCATCAACCGTTCCACCCGCGCCCATGCCATCATCGCCCATGCCATCATCGCCAGCGCCATCATCGCCAGTGCCATCAGTGCCGACGGTAGCACCGAAGGGGGAACTTGTCGCCTTCGGCGGCAATCCCAATGGTGAAACAGGAAAAGTGACTCGACGACTTGGCGAAGATCTGCAATCGACTCCCGAAGCCCCCACATCGACGGAACCCAAGACACTCGATACTGGTATGGAAGAGGTGGATGTGGCAGGCGCCTTGCAAAGCCTGCCGCCACAATATCGTCAGATCGTTCAACGTACGTTGGATGCTGTCAAGCAAGGCAAAGACCCCGACAAGTTGTCGATCGAAACAGAACTACCAGCCACTCAGAGCGTCTCTCCCCCCAAGCCAGAGGGAAGTGTGTCGGTTCGCCTCTCCGAAGCCACAAAGATTCCAACCGATACACTCGTTCCTCCAAGTATTCCCGACGGCGAAGTCATTCGGACCAGCGCTCAGGAACCGGTCGCAAAACCCATCGAACCGCCTGCCGCTCCTGCTCCTCCATCTGCTTCCGCATCGCCAGTATCTATCGCAGCACCCACGGCCCCCGTATCAACGGCCTCATCCTCCGAGCCCGCAACCAAACCCACCTCGTGGCATGGCGTCATTAGCGAAGCCATCGAACGATTGGAAAACGAACTGGAATCCAATCCTCCAGCGGATGAATCGCTCCGCCGTAGCCAGG